>DHMZ01000098.1:67218-113938 GCA_002406055.1 Spirochaetales bacterium UBA4629 | reverse complement strand
GCTAATGAGAGTAGTTATTATACTGAATTTGCAATTAAGGCCTTTAGAATATATCTTTGTGCAATTGTTTTTGCTTGTGTTAATAAAGCCTGTTTTATCTTTTTGCAAGCAACAGGAAAGGCTATTTCGTCAATATTACTTTCCATGTTTCGTGAAATTGTCTTTGGCGTAGGCTTTGCTTTACTTCTTCCTATATTCTTTGGACTCGATGGTGTTCTCTATTCTATGCCTTTATCTGATATCCTAACGTTTATTATTTCACTAGTTATCATAATAAAAACATGTCGTGAGTTAGGAAAAGAGAAAACAGATCTGTTATGTACAACGCATTTAAAGGGAAGGAGCGCCGCGATTAAAGGGAGATGAAAACGCAATTAAAGGGAGACGGAATTTTGTGAAGAATAGAGGGACTCATTATTTCTAATGACAAGTTCTTTAATTTTATTTTATTTCTCTTTCAAGATACTCAGAAAATCCTTCATTAACTTAAGATATATGTTGATGCAGTAAAGAAGTATGTACAGCCTATTGTTAATTGTCACCGTCTTTTTATGTGTGGTGACCAAATCTATGACCCAGATCGAGAGCCATGGCAAGCTCATCTTCTTGAAGGTATATCTATTGATGAAGCACAGTAGTCTTACAAGGCCTGAACCTGTATTTACATGGGATAATCTTCCAAAGCTTATAGAGCACGACATTGACGACAGTGCTATATTTGTCTTTGACTTGGATCATCTTCCAAATTATCTTAGAAGAGCTTCATCTCTTATAAAAGGTGGAAGTTTTTTGACTATTTAATGTAAAATAAAATTGGTTAAGGCAGAAAGCGCAAATATTGTATGATGTTTGAAGCTAGAGCCTAAAAATTAGAAAGGAGAGTGCCTGCCATGGGAAGGTTTGTTAATCCAGATAATTCTGCATTCCAAGTTGCGTTGAATTCAGAAATATATGTAGATAAAACTGGACTAATTAATTACACAAATAAAGTCATAGGTACACTACAAGGCTACATTTGTAATAGTCGCCCTCGCCGTTTTGGTAAGTCTATAACAGCAAATATGCTAGCAGCTTACTATTCTAAAGGTGCTGATTCAAAAAAGTTGTTTTCTCCTCTTAAAATTGCGTCTTCTCAAGACTATGAAAAAAATCTCAATAAATATGATGTTATTCATTTTGATGTTCAGGGATTCATAGAACTTGCCGGAAAGCCTGAAAAAGTTGTTTCTTTAATCAAGAAAGAGGTTATAGCAGAACTCGTAGAATATTATCCTGAATATGTATCAAAAAGTGAGAAATCCATAGCTAATGCACTCGCACGAATTAATGTGGCAACAAAGAGTCAGTTTATTGTAATCATAGATGAATGGGATGTACTAATAAGAGATGATGCAAATAACATAAAAGTACAAGAAGAATATATCTCGTTCCTTAGAGGACTCTTCAAGGGAGTTGAACCATCGAGGTATATTGCTCTTGCATACCTGACTGGAATTCTTCCGATAAAGCGAGAAAAGACACAGTCAGCTCTTAATAATTTTAATGAGTACACAATTTTAGATGCAGGACCATTTGCAGAGTATGATGGATTTACTGAAAAAGAGGTTAAAGCCCTTTCTGAAAAATATGGTGTGAGCTTTGAGGAGGTCAGAAGATGGTATGACGGGTATCTCCTGGATGGTTTTCATATCTATAATCCAAGAGCTGTAGTAAGTGTGATGCTTAGTGGAAAGTTTAAGAGTTATTGGTCTGATACTTCGAATTATGACCTTGTTGTGCCATTAATAAATATGGATTATGTCGGACTGAGGAAAGATATTATCGAGATGATTTCAGGAGGAGAGGTTCCTGTAAATCCGAAAACTTTCAAAAATGATACAATCAGTATTTCAAGCAAAGATAACGTTTTAACTTATCTTATTCACCTTGGGTATTTAGGATATAACGAGGAGAATGGCACGGCTTTTATTCCGAACGAGGAAATAAGAGAAGAGATGGGCTACGCCATAGAGAGTAGTGAATGGAATGAAATGGTTGTCTTCTCAAAAGAATCAGAGAGTATTCTTAAGGCAACTCTTCAGAAAGACAATTACACCTTAGCTTCTGAAATAGAAAAGATGCACGATGAGTATGTTTCTGCGATTGAATATAACGATGAAAATTCTCTTTCTTCTGTACTTATTTTAGCATATCTGAGTGCACGACAATATTACTTCAAGCCGATACGTGAGCTTCCGACAGGTAAAGGGTTTGCAGATTTTGTATATCTTCCAAAGCCCAAATATTTATCAAAATATCCCGCACTTGTTGTTGAATTAAAGTGGAATAAGAGTGCCAATAGTGCAATCGACCAAATAAGAGAGAAGAGATATCCTGATGCGATAAAAGAGTATACTGGAAATATTCTTCTAGTTGGTATCAACTATGATAAAAAGACGAAGAAACATGAGTGTTTAATCGAGGAACTCTGAGAAACGGATTCTTAAATTTTGACTTTCTATTTGTTGTTAATTTTCCTATATTGGTAAATTGGAGCAGTTGAAATATCTATGAAAATAATGTTTGTCTGTCACGGTATGATAAACGTGAAGCTTTCAGATTATAAGTAAAATACGTCAGAACGTGTCGTTACATGTCTGATTGTGCCCCTAAGAGGAGAGTGTCTACTACCAAAATAACACTTATCAAATGGTTTTGCTATCTGATATTTTATGACTAGTTATCCATGGCATCGTAAGAAGTATTCTTGATTGTACATGAAGTTATCGAATAAAATAGAACTGTAAAATAAGACTGGTTGGAAGGTAATGTGAGATGATTTATCCGTTTTTGACACTGGATGATGGGACAGAGATTGTTCATTCGGAATTTTTGAAAGACGGCAGCATCAAGTTTTACATGGAAACTCCTGATGAGAAGCTATGTTTCAAGCATGCAACATGTTATCTTCCTTGCTACAGATGGGAGGATGTGTACGGATATTCCCCAGAAGAGAAGTCAAGACTTGAGGAAGTTATACGATCGACGCAAGGACGAAGCTTACGCTAATGCCGTTCTCGACGACGTTGCTGAACAGCTCTCAAAACTTCTTTCAGAACTAAGAGATGAAAAAAGGTCCTTTGAAGGGATGGGTATTGATTATGAAGAGAAGGCTTTCTATGACATTCTTAAAGCCGTGGCGAAAAAGTTCGAATTCGAGTATCCAGAAGATAATCTCATACATTTATCCAAGGAAGTAAAGAAAATTGTCAACGACAAGTCCAGATACACCGACTGGGCCAAAAGGGAGGATATAAAGTCAGAGCTTAAGGTTGACCTTATACTTGTTCTTGCCGATAACAATTACCCTCCTGTTACGAGAGATGAAGTCTTCCTGCAGATATTCGAGCAGGCGGAGATTTTCAGGAAGTACCAGGTGTAGAATTTACTTTAGGTTTGGCAAAAAAGTCCTTGAAGCATAGCAAGAATAAACCAAGAAAAATAAACGGAGTACGATATGAATAATACGAGTCAATCTCAGATGATTATCTATACAACAGCAGACGGTCTGGCGAAGATAGAGACTACCTTTGATGGTGATACGGTTTGGTTATCTAAGTTACAAATGGCAGAATTGTTTCAAAGAGACAGGTCTGTTATTTCTAAGCACATAAAGAATGTATTTGAAGAAGGAGAACTTTCAAGGAAAGGTAATGTGCAAATTTTGCACGTTGCTTCTTCAGATAAACCCGTAGAATTCTATAATCTTGATGTTATTATTTCGGTCGGTTATCGTGTGAAGTCACAGCGTGGCGTCCAATTCCGTATATGGGCGACAGACATATTGAAGGAGTATATGAAAAAAGGATTTGCCCTAGATGATGAAAGGCTCAAGAACTTAGGGGGCGGAGGATACTTCAAGGAGTTGCTTGATCGTATCCGCGATATTAGAGCCTCAGAGAAAGTTTTCTATCGTCAGGTACTTGAAATATATTCCACGAGTATCGATTACGATCCGAAGGCTGAAATCTCTGTTGCTTTCTTTAAAAAAGTTCAGAATAAGATTCATTACGCCGTACACGGACAGACAGCTGCTGAAGTGATTTACACAAGAGCCGATGCCGAGAAGGAGTTTATGGGATTAACTACATTCTCAGGAAGTCAGCCGACTCTTAAAGATGCACTGATTGCAAAGAACTACCTTGATGAGAAAGAACTTAGGTCTATGGGACAGCTTGTCTCCGGTTACCTAGACTTTGCAGAGCGTCAGGCGGAGCGTGGACAGGTGATGACAATGCAGGACTGGGCTGAGCATCTTGATCGTATTCTTACCATGAACGGAGAAAAGCACTTGGTTGATAATGGAAGTATCAGCCATAAAGAGGCCACAGAAAAGGTATCTATTGAGTACAGAAAATACAAGGCACGGACGCTGAGTAGAGTTGAGAGAGATTATCTGGAATCTATTGCTCTTTTGGAGCAAAAAACTGAGAGAAAGTAATTATAAAGTATAATTTTGCAACTGATAGGTGAAGTGATAATCTTGATGAAATGAGTGGCAGCAACCTCCTCTCTTACTACTTTTTCTACTACTTTCTACAGACTTGATATGCTCTTATATGCCTTACTTATCCGTCTTCCTTCCTTTTCTCTTTTCCTCTATACTTATGAGTATAACTCTTCATCTTAAGGCAAATTGGAGCAGTTGAAATAGCTATGAAAATAATGTTTGTCTGTCATGGTAATATTTGTCGTTCCCCAATGGCTGAATACATTCTTAAAAAATACTTGAAGGGAGAGGGGATAAATGATGTATATGTTTTTTCAAGAGGAGTCAGTTCTGAAGAAACTGGAAATGATATCTATCCATCTGCTAAGAGAATTCTAACTTTAAATAAGATTCCATTTTCACATCACTCAGCAAAAAGAGTTAGTGACGTTGATTTTTCTTCATCTGATGTTGTTTATGCTTTAGATCAATCAAATTATCGTGCTTTAGTGAGAAGATTTGGCGAAAGTAAAAAAATTAAGATGCTCTTAAATCATGATGTTGATGACCCATGGTACTCTGGAGATTTTTCCACAGCATATCGGGATATTGCAGAGGGATGTCGGCATATTATTAATAAACTAAAGGATAATAAAAGAATAGGAGATGGCTATGGATATTAGATATTCTACAGGTAAAGAAGATTTTAAATACATGACAACAGAGGAACTTAGAAAGGAGTTCTTAATTACTAACATCTTTGTTCCAGATGATGTTAGTGCTGTTTATTCACATATCGACAGAATAGTAACAATGGGCGCTATGCCTGTTAAAGAGCGTTTAGACATAGAGAAGAATATTGATCCTTGGAAGAATTTTGGTGTCAATTATGTTTTAGAGCGCAGAGAACTTGGTTCTATTAACATCGGTGGAAAAGGTAAGATTATAGCTGATGGTGTTGAATATGATATGAATCATTGGGATGGAATATATCTTCCAATGGGAACTAAGAAGGTTGAATTTGTCTCTATCGATGAAAATGAACCTGCTAAGTTCTATATTTGTACAACCCCAGCTCATACAGTAAAGAAAGCTATGCATATTCCTTTTGAGAAGGCTATTCATAAGCATCTTGGAGCATTAGAAACAAGTAACGAAAGAACAATTAATCAGTATCTTCACCCAGATGTATTAGACACTTGCCAACTCTCTATGGGATTAACTCATCTTGAAAAGGGATCTGTATGGAATACAATGCCTGCTCATACACACGAGAGAAGAATGGAAGTTTACTTCTACTTTGATGTTCCAGAGGATAATGTTGTTTTCCATTTTATGGGAGAACCTCAGGAGACAAGACATATTGTTATGCATAATGAAGAGGCTGTTATTAATCCTTCTTGGTCTATTCATTCAGGTGCAGGTACATCTAACTATACATTCATTTGGGCTATGTGTGGAGAAAACAGAGCTTATGATGACCAAGATTGGATAAAAACTCCAGATCTAAGATAGTTAACACTCTTGCTACTTCCGTACTCATTTTAGGGTGCGGATTTTTTTTTAAACTTTTTTATTCTTTCTAAGGAAATATCACATCTGTGTTGGAAAAAAGAGTCAAGTTTGCTATAACGAGTGTGGAGGCAATATGCAAATAAGGCTTAGGAATTTGAAGCGTATTTATGGAACACTTAAAGCGGTTGATGGTGTTACTCTAACTATCCCATCTAACACTGTTTATGGAATTATAGGTAAGAGTGGAGCTGGTAAAAGTACCCTTGTTCGCCTTATTAGCATGCTTGAGAAACCAGACGAAGGAGAAGTTTGGTATGGAGAAAAGAGAGTCGATAATCTTGATAAAAAAGAGTTAATTCAAGAAAGAAGAAAAATTGGCATGATCTTCCAAAACTTTAATCTTTTTTCCTCTAGAACTGCAGGTGAGAATATAGCTTACCCAATGGAGATTTGCCATAAAGATAAAGCTTACATAAAGAAAAGAGTTGAAGAACTATTGGCTCTTGTAGGCTTGGAAGGCAGAGGTAATGCTCCTATTTCTACGCTCTCAGGAGGTCAAAAGCAAAGAATAGCAATTGCACGTGCATTAGCTACTGAACCAGATATTCTCTTTTGTGACGAAGCAACATCGGCTTTGGATCCTCAAACTACAAGAGCTATCCTTGCTCTTATCAAAGAGATTCAAAAAAAGATGAATCTAACAGTTGTAATGATTACTCACCAAATGGAAGTTGTTAGAGATGCTTGCGATCGAGTCGCTGTATTAGATAATGGAAAGGTTGTTGAGGAGGGTTTTGTTTCAGATATCTTCTCATCACCTAAGAGTGAGGTAACTAAAGATTTTATCTCTAACTTAACAACGCTAAAGGATTCGATAGTCAGCTTCTCTGAAAAGACAGGTCACTATACACTTCGTTTCTCATCTGTAACAACAGCTGAACCAGTAATTAGTAAAGTTACAGCATCTACAGGTGCTATGTTTAACATTATGGCGGCTGGTGTTCAGTACATAGAAGGAAATCGCTATGGTGTTATGATTCTCGATATAGGTCCTAACGAAGAGATTAGAGAGAGGGCAATAAAAGAGATTAAAGAGATGGGCGTAAGCATAGAAAAAACAACAAAAGGGGAGGAAGAGGATCTATGAATTCAGCGATTTTAAACTTGGTTTGGACATCAACACTTCAGACTTTAGAGATGGTCTTCTTCTCTACAATCTTTTCTGTTTTACTTGGCCTTCCTCTTGGTGTTCTTTTACATGTTACAGACAAAGAAGAGAAGGGTGGAATTCTTCCAAGACCAATTCTTAATGAGGTTTTGAGTAGAATCGTTAATATCCTTCGTTCTTTTCCTTTTTTAATTCTGATGATAGTTTTAATGCCTTTGGCACGTATTATCCTAGGAACAACAATTGGTACAAAGGCAGCCGTAGTCTCTCTTTCTATCGCAGCAGCTCCATTTGTTGCTAGAATAATTGAAACAAGTCTTACAGAAGTAGATCCTGGAGTTGTTCAAGCAGCAAAGGCAATGGGATCAACAAACTGGCAAATTATTACTCGCGTGATGTTGCCAGAAGCACTTCCTGGTCTTGTTTCTGGCTTGACACTTACAGTTATTAACTTAATTGGCTATTCAGCTATGGCTGGTACAATTGGTGGTGGTGGATTGGGAGATTTAGCAATTCGTTATGGCTATCAACGTTTTAGATCTGACGTTATGATTGCAGCTGTTGTAGTTACAATTCTTCTTGTTGAAATAGTTCAATTTTTAGGAAACAAAATTGCATCTTCTTTGCTTAAAAGAAGATAACTTGATTCCCGGCGAAAAACCGGGTTTTATTTTTTTAATACACAAAAAAATTTTTTGTAAAGGTACTTGCATAAATATTTAATTTTTGCATATAGTATCAAAAAAGAAATTAAGACGGAGGATAAGTGAAATGAAAAAGACTATTATTTCAATGATGTGCGCTATGTCCTCTATGATGATGCCCTTCTGGGCATAACATCTTTATTTAAAAAAATCCAATCCATGTTTAATTGTTTTTCTTCTTCTATTAGAGGAAAAGGTCTATCGAAACTTTGGGGTATAACCCTTTTATATAGGAAAAATAAAATGAAAAAAATAATTGCTTTATCTTTAATCGTTCTTCTCTCTTTATCTGTCGTTTTTGCACAGGGTGGTAGTGAAAAAACTACTTCTAACACAACAAAGCTTGTTGTTGGTGCAACACCTGAGCCACATGCAACATTACTTAACTTAGTTGTTGATGATTTAGCAAAAGAAGGTATCGATCTAGAAGTAAAAGAGTTCACAGATTATGTAACACCAAACGATGCTGTTGAATATGGTGAAATAGACGCTAACTACTTCCAGCATATTCCATATCTTGAATCATTTAATTCAGAGCATGGATATCATCTTGTTAATGCAGGTGGAATTCATATTGAGCCAATCGCACTTTACTCTACAAAGTATAAGTCACTTGATGAGATTCCAAATGGAGCAACAATTGCAATTCCAAATGACCCAACAAATGAAGGAAGAGCTCTTCTTTTATTACAGTCTGCTGGTTTAATTACTCTTAAAGATGGTTCTGGTTTGGAAGCTATTCCACTCGACATCGAATCAAATCCAAAGAATTTAAAGTTTACAGAGATTGAAGCTGCAACACTTCCAAGAGTAATTGGTGATGTTGATGGAGCTGTTATTAATGGTAACTATGCAATTCCTGCTGGCTTCATTGCAACAAGAGATGGTCTCTTTGTTGAGGGTGCAGATTCTCCATACGTAAATGTTATCGCTGTTAAGGAAGGCAATGAGAATAATCCTGCAGTTCAGGCTCTTGTAAAGGCTCTTAAGAGTGATAAGGTAAAAGCTTATGTTGCAGAGCACTATCCAAATGGTGAAGTTGTTCTTGTTGACTAAGTTCCAATTTAAGTAGTCACAACCCCTCTTTTTGAAGTAATACTTCAACAATGAGGGGCTTATTTTTATAATAAAGATATGAAAAAAGAAATAGTTGTATTTGGTGGAACTAATGTTGATTTAGCAGGAGTATCTTATTCTCCTTTAGTTCGAGGTGATTCAAATATTGGAAAAGTATCATTCTCGGAAGGGGGAGTTGGCCACAATATAGCATTAAATCTTTCAAAAATGGGTGAAAGAGTCAGGTTCGTTACAGCGCTTGGTAGTGATGTTTTTGGCAGAGAAATAAGAGAACACCTAGAAAAAGAGATGGATATATCATCATCTTTGTTTCTTGAAGGAAGGAGTGATGTTTATTTATATGTCTCTGATAGTAATGGAGAAATGAATATTGCTGTCAACGATATGGAAAACATCAAGAGGATAGACAGCGCATTTATAGAGAGTAGGGAGAATGTAATAAAAAATAGCTCTGCTATTATTGTAGAAGCAAATTTGGGGGCAGAAGCTATCGAGAAGATTGCTAGGCTTTCGTCTTCTTTAGTATATGCAGATGCAGTTTCTACTCTCAAAGTTGAAAGGTTTCTTCCTTCTTTAGAGAATATAGACTATTTAAAATTAAATGAATTAGAACTTGCGGCTCTTTCAAAAGAAGATATTCATAGTGATGCTAGTCTTGAAAAAGCAATGGATAAAATCTTTTCCATGGGATTAAAAGGCTCTATCCTTTTAACTCTTGGTCAAAAGGGTGCATTGTGCAAATCTAAGAATGGGGTTATTTATTCACCAGCCAAAAAGATGGATATTATAAACTCTACGGGTGCAGGTGATAGCTTTCTTTCTGGTTTTGCTTTTGGTATGATTAATTATAATGATGAGAAAGAAGCAGTTAAGAGTGCTCTTAGTGCATCAGAAATAACTATAATGAGTGAAGAAACAGTCTCTAGCAAAATGAGTAGGGACGAATTAATAAGAAAAAGTAAGGAGATAGAAGTATATGATAAAATACCTAGATTGTTCTGAAGAAGTTAAGAATGCATTAAAAGAAAATAAGCCAATTGTTGCACTTGAAAGTACAATTATTTCTCATGGAATGCCTTATCCTAAGAATGTTGAAACAGCTCTTATGGTTGAAGATGAGGTAAGAAGAAATGGTGCAGTTCCTGCAACTATTGCCATAATAAACGGTAGGTTAAAAGCTGGTTTAAGCAAGGATGAGATAGAGTACTTTGGAAAGAAGGGTACCCTAATTACAAAAGCTTCTAGGCGTGATATTCCTACGCTTATTGCAAAAAAAGAAGATGGAGCTACTACCGTTGCTGCCACAATGATTATTGCTTCTCTTGCTGGGATTGATGTCTTTGCCACTGGTGGCGTTGGTGGTGTTCATCGTGGAGCTACTGAGACTATGGATATTAGTGCTGATATGGATGAGTTTACAAAGACAGGAGTTCTTGTAGTTTGTGCCGGCGCTAAAGCTATCTTAGACTTACCTCTTACAATGGAATATTTAGAGACTAAAGGAGTTAATGTTGTTGGGTATAAAACAGATGAACTTCCAGCATTCTACACACGTTCAAGCGGCCTTAAAGTTGTTTGGAGAATGGATAGTGCTGCAGAGATTGCTTCTTCTTGGGCTGTTCAGAAAGAAATATATCCTAATACAGGACTTTTAGTTACTAACCCAATTCCAGAAGAATACTCAATGGATCCTCAATACATTAATAGTGAAATTAATATTGCTATTAATGAAATGAATGAGAAGGGCGTAAAAGGCAAGGAGACAACTCCATATCTTTTGGATAAGATTCAGAAACTTACTGGTGGTAAGAGCTTGGAGGCTAATATTAAGCTTGTTCTAAACAATGCTAAGCTTGCTTCTCAGATAGCAGTTGAATTGAAAAAATAAGACAAAAAGGGAGCTTGATAGCTCTCTTTTTTATTGCTTTAAAAAAATGCGCTAATATATAAAATATGGAAATAATTACTTTAATTGTATCTTTAATTGTCCTTGTGCTTGTTATTGTTCTTCTTTTTAAGAATAAAGGTAAAAGAGATGATAACTTTGATGAAGTAACTCTTCTGAAAGTAAAAGAAGAGTTGAAAAATGCAAGCGATGAATCCTTTAGAGCTTTTCAGCAATCTTTTGATAGAGATATGCATCGCTTGGCTAATGATAGCAATATAAATCTCCAAAAAGCCGATGAAAACTTGAGGCTTCTTAATAACCTTTCATCAAATGTTCTTACTGTTTTAAAGAATGAAAGTGAAAATCAAAACAATCATTTTATCTCTATAAATAATACTCTCAACCAAAACTTCGATAGAGTAAGAGAAGAGAATAGAGCTTCTTTTGCTCTTATTAGTGAAAAAAGCGAAAAGTTAAATAGCGAAGTCAAAAATGGCATGGATAAAATTAGAGAAGGTAATGAGGCAAAACTTAAAGAAATCCAAAATGTAGTAGACCAAAAGCTGCAAGAGACTCTTGATAAAAGGATAAGCGCCTCTTTTGCTTCTGTTAGTGAAAACCTAACAAAGCTATATAAAGCTATGGGTACCCTTGATTCTCTTTCTTTAGATGTTAAAAAGATGAATGCCCTCTTCTCTAATGTTAAGTCTAGGGGTGTGTGGGGAGAGATGCAAGCTGAATCAATTTTAAGTGATATCTTAACACCCGATCAGTGGGTAAAGAATTACTCTCCTCGTTCGAATAGAGAGAACGTTGAATTTGCTATTCGTATGCCTGGTAAAGAAGGAGAGGTTTATCTTCCAATAGATTCCAAGTTTCCAACTTCAGATTTTGAACGCTACAAGAATGCTATTGATAGTGGCAATGAAGATGAAATAAAAGAAGAGAGCAAGAAGATAAGAACAAGACTCTTAGATGAGGCTAAAGATATAAACAAAAAGTATATTGTTCCTCCTTTTACAACAGATTTTGCTATTCTCTTCCTTCCGTCTGAAACACTTTATCTGGAAGCATTAAAAATGGATGGACTAAGTGAAAAGATGCAAAATGAATGTCGTGTTGTTCTTACTGGCCCAAACAACTTTGCTGCACTTCTTAATTCTCTTAGCCTTGGATTTAGAACTATGCAAATTGAGGAATATACATCCACAATTTGGCATCTGTTTGAAGATTTGAAGAAACTCTTTTCAGATTTGTCAAAGAGTGTTGATGAATCAAAGAAGCATGTTGATAAGGCATCTGAAAGCCTCGATAGCGTTAAGAGAAGAAAGGAAAAAATAGGCTCAGTTTTGACCAAAATTGAATCTAGTGCTGAGAAGGCTGCTCTTAAGGAAATAAATGATTATTACCTAGAAGAAAAGGATATCTCGCAAGAGAGCAACAATAATGAATAAAAATGCATTTTTGTTGAGATTTTTTACAAAAAAAGTTTTTTTTCGTAAAAAACTGTAATAGAATTTAGTATATGCCGAAAATTATAGATAAAGAAGAACGTATGAATATGATACTCCGCAAAGCGATCGAGGTCTTTTCGGAGGTTGGATATAAGGATGCGAATTTATCCCTAATTGCAGAGGAGTGCAATCTTTCTCGTCCAACTGTTTATCAGTATTTTAAAGACAAGAAAGAGATTTATTACTATGCAGTAAAGAAGATCTCAGATGAAATGTATTCTCGTTATTCTGTTATCGCATTTCGAAAAGATGAAAACGAAGATGAAATTGATAAGCTTAATTTAATCATTGAAGATATATTTTTCTTTGCTAAAAAAAATGATTCTGCCTTATCAAATTTAGTTGAGTTCATCCTTGCGGAAAAAAAGAGTGGCGTCGATGTTTATTCTACTATTATGTCTCGTACTGCTAAACTCAGACTATTAATAAAGAGATTGCTTCTTAAAGGTATCCAAAACGGAAGAATTAAAGAGTGCGACGTCGAGAAGGTCGGAGATGAAATATATTCTCTAGTTCAAGCAGAGTGTTTCCAGGTTGGATTCTTTCGTAACTACACAACAGAAGAAGCTTCTTCTACTCTTTTTAGTTTCATTTCAAATTACAGAAAAAATTAAAAAAAACTTTACGAATTATCAAAGTGTTACTACCTTAGTACGTAGGGTGTTGTGATTTCGATTCTTCATTAATTATATGGAGGAAGGAAATGAATTTTGATAAGTTTACAGTAAAGATGCAGAATGCTTTAGAGGAGGCTGTTCAGAAGGCTGAAAGCTCTCAGCATAGTGAAGTAGTTCCTGCACATATGATTCTTGCCCTCCTTGAACAGAAAGATGGTGTTATTAGACCGCTATTAGAGAAACTTGGTGTCTCTCCAGATAGTGTAAAAGAGGCAATGGAAGCTATAGTAGCTAAGCTTCCACGTTCTTATGGTGGTACTCAGAAAACCTTTTCTAGAGCAATGGCAAGAATTCTTGGTGCTTGCGAGAAAACCGCAGGTGATTTTAAGGATGAATATGTTTCAGCTGAGCATTTTCTCTTGGCTCTCTTAACAGATGAGTGCGAAGAAAAAGATGCTTTGGTACGCCTTGGTGTCACAAAGGAAAATGTTCTTGAAGCTCTAAAGGCAATCAGAGGAAATCAGAGAATTACGAGCCAAGATCCAGATAGCCAATATGCTGCTCTTGATAAGTATTGCAAAGATTTAACTCGTGCTGCCAAAGAAGATAAATTAGATCCTGTCATCGGAAGAGATGAAGAGATAAGAAGGGTAATGCAGGTTCTTTCAAGAAGAACTAAAAATAACCCAGTTTTAATTGGTGAACCAGGTGTTGGTAAGACAGCAATTGTAGAAGGTTTAGCTGAAAGAATTGCTAAGGGAGATGTCCCTGAATCCTTGAAGGATAAGAGGCTCTTATCCCTTGATATCGGTTCTTTAATTGCTGGAGCAAAATTCAGAGGTGAATTTGAAGAGAGACTTAAGGGTGTTATCAACGAAGTAACAAAGAGTGAAGGTAGAATTATTCTTTTTATTGATGAGTTGCATACTATTGTTGGTGCTGGCGCAGCTGAAGGCTCAACAGATGCTTCCAATTTAATTAAGCCTGCTCTAGCACGTGGTGAGTTGCATGCAATTGGTGCTACTACTCTTGATGAATATAGAAAGTACATTGAGGCAGACAAGGCTCTTGAGAGAAGATTCCAGCCTGTTTATGCAAAGGAACCAACAGTTGCAGATACTATTTCTATTCTTCGTGGATTGCAACCAAAGTATGAATTGCACCACGGCGTAAGAATTAAGGATGAGGCTCTTGTTGCTGCTGCTACTTTGTCAGATAGATATTTAACTAACAGATTCCTTCCAGATAAGGCTATTGACCTTGTTGATGAAGCTGCTAGCCAGTTAAAGATGGAAATTGAATCTCAGCCAGAGGAATTAGATAAGCTTCAGAGAAAGATTCTTCAACTTCAGATTGAAAAGCAAGCTCTAAGCAGAGAAAGCGATGAGCAGTCTAAAGAGAGATTGGAGAAGCTTAATCAAGAACTTGGTGAGAATCAGAGTAAGTACGATGCACTTCATCTTGAATGGCAGAATGAAAAGAATGCTATTCTTGCTCTTAGAGAAAAGAAAGAGAAGATGGAGAAGCTTACTCAACGTAAGGATAATGCTGAGAGGAGTGGAAACCTTAATGAAGCTGCTCAGATAAAGTATGGTGAGATGCCACAACTCGAAAAAGAGATTAAGGCTGCAGAAGATAAGGTAAATAGCTTCAAAGGTGATGATGGTAGAATTCTTCGTGAAGAAGTAACAGAGGATGATATCGCAAAGATTGTATCAATGTGGACCGGTATTCCTGTTGCAAAGATGATGAGCTCTGAGATGCAGAAATATGCTGACTTGGAGAAGACATTGTCGAAGTCTGTCATCGGGCAGAAGGAAGCTATTGAAGCAGTAAGCAATGCTATTAGAAGAAACAAAGCAGGACTTTCTGATGAACATAGACCTCTTGGATCTTTCCTTTTTGCAGGTCCAACTGGTGTTGGTAAGACACTTCTTGCAAAGGTTCTTGCTTCTTTCCTCTTTGATGATGAGAAAGCTTTAACAAGAATTGATATGTCAGAGTACATGGAAAAGTACTCGGTCTCTAGGCTTATTGGAGCTCCTCCAGGATATGTTGGTTACGATCAGGGTGGTCAGTTAACAGAAGTTGTTAGAAGACGTCCTTATTCTGTTATTCTTTTCGATGAAATAGAGAAGGCACACCCAGATGTATTTAATATTCTTCTTCAAGTTCTCGATGATGGAAGACTTACTGATGGCCAAGGAAGGGTAGTAGACTTTACTAATACTATCATAATTATGACTAGCAACCTTGGTAGTGAGTTTATTCTTCGCGACCATGAGAAGGCTAAAGATGAGGTAATGGAGGCAATAAGACATGCCTTTAAGCCAGAGTTCATTAATAGAATTGATGAAATAGTCATCTTTAATCCACTTGGCAAAGAGCAAGTTAAGAGTATTGTTCACTTACAGCTTGAAACTCTTAAGACAAGACTTGAGAAGAGAAATATCAATCTTAGCTGGACACCTGAGGTTGAAGCATATGTTGCAGAGGTTGGTTTTGATCCAGACTTTGGTGCTAGACCAATTAGAAGGTGTATTCAGAATGAGATAGAAAATGAACTCTCTAAGGCTATCCTTTCTGGAGAGGTTAAGAAGAATGGCTTAATCAATGTATCCATCAAGGATGGAAAGGTTGCCATTACAGAGTAATAGAGCTTCATAGCGTTGGGGATTGTCAATATCATAGACAGTCCCTATTTCGCTTGAAATAGTTTCAAATCCTATATTCTTTAAATAATCTTTCATTGAACCGGAAAAGGCTAATAACTTTTCTCGGTTCTCTTTTTTATAGCAAACAGGATGACCTGGAATAGCTTTATATATAGGGCGAACTATTTCAGAAGATTCTAATGCTTTAAATAGAGATTCAACATTAGCTGAAGACAGCAAAGGCAAATCCCCAGGAAGAATGGCAAAGTCATCATTATCGACTTCTCTTAAGCCGCAAAGTGTACTTTCTTTTTGACCATTCAAGAATTTCTCATTATTCACAATAGTTACGGGGTAGGGCTTTAGTACCTCTTCGATTCTTTCTTTTTCAAAGCCAGTAACAACTATCACTTTATCAGATAAAGACAATACGCTTACTAGCGTATTTTCGATAATTGTTTTGCCGTTGTATTCAAGTAAAAGTTTATTTTTACCCATTCTTGTCGATAAGCCTGCGGCTAAAAGAATCGTTGTCATAGTGTGATTTTATCGTACAGTTTGATAATTAGATACAGGATTTTCTTAACATTAAGCTAAAAAATGACTTATTTTTTTCATTCAAAAACGGTTTAGATGGTAAAATAAGAGTAGTTAAGTAGTGATGGGGGGGGGGTGATTTGAAAAGCATTTTAACTTGTCCAAACTGTGGAAGTAAAAGCATAGAAATAGATAGCAATAAAGAAAGAGAAAGTACATACAGATGCGAAAGCTGTAGAACTAGGTTTGGATATAAAAACTATGCTAAAAATGAATACTCTAATAAACTAATGACATTTTCGATGTCTGTTAGAAGACTTCTCGATGATTGTTTTAGAATTAGAGTTGCAAAAAGCAAAGACGGAGATGGTGCTAGTTTTTTTATAACAAAGAATGGTATTGAGAAGCTTATTGAGGGTGTTTTAGATAAAAATCAATGGAATGAGTTTAAATCAATGCTTTTTAATGATTTGTATTTAGACAAGTGGAAAAGAATCTATTTTGATCCAAAAGTTGAGGACGGAATAAAGTGGGAATTAGAGGTTACTTTTGAGAAGAAGCATGCTCTCTTCTTTAGTGGATGCAATGGATATCCAATCTATTGGAATGGACTTCTTGATGTATTAAAAACCTTCTTTCCTCATAAGAATCAAACTTATGATGAATTTAGGGTTTAATGCATAGGCTTTAAAGAGTAAAGCAAATTATAATCATTTAAGAACCCTCTTATTGGCTTCCAACAAGAGGGTTTTATAACTATTTAATTTGACTTTCTTGCATCTTCGAGAACAGTGTCTTCTTTAGACTTTTTGACATGACATGGTTTGATGTGCCAAATATCATCAGCATATTCTTTAATGGTTCTGTCTGAAGAGAAGAATGCAGAGGAAGCAATGTTTAAGAGGCTCTTCTTATTCCATTCTGCTCTGTTTTCTTTATATAGTGTGCTTGCTTCATCATGACGTTTGTTATAAAGAGCAAGATCTGCCATGAGGAAGTATCTATCATTTTGCTCAATTAGAGAAGAAAGGAGAGGATTAAAGATGCCTTCTTCATTGTTATTGAAGAATCCTGACTTAATTAAATCAATTGCTTCTTTTATTTCGGGATTACCATTTATCCACTCAATAGAAGAATAATTCTTTGATAGATTAGCTATCTCTTCTTCTGTATGACCAAAGATGAAAATGTTATCCAGACCAACTCTTTCTGCCATTTCTACATTGGCGCCATCTAGTGTTCCGATAGTTAAAGCACCGTTAGCCATAAACTTCATGTTGCCCGTTCCAGACGCCTCTGTACCTGCTGTTGAAATCTGTTCAGAGAGGTTTGTTGCAGGAATAATGTTTTCAGCAAGAGTAACTCTGTAGTCTGGCATAAAATAAACATGTAATAGTTTATTTACTTGTGGATCGCCATTAATTACTGCAGAGAGAGAAGAGATAAACTTTATGATAAGTTTTGCATTTACATAACCAGGTGCAGCCTTACCTCCAAAGAGATATGTTGTTGGCTGGAATGATTCTCTATATGCCTTATCGCTCTTCATTCTGTTATAAACCATAACAATATTAAGAGCATTGAGAAGTTGTCTCTTGTATTCATGTATTCTCTTTACTTGAACATCAATAAGCGTATCTGTGTCGAGAATGATTCCACAATCTTTCTTTAAGAAATCTGCAGCCTTCAGCTTTGCTTTTGTTTTAACATTGCCAATTTTCTCAACAAAAGAAGGATCTTCAGCAAATGCCTTTAATTTTTCTACCTCATCAAAGGATGTAATCCACTTATCTCCAATAGCTTCAGTAATAAGAGATGCAAGGTCTGGGTTTGCATCGAGAAGCCATCTTCTCTGTGTTATTCCATTTGTCTTGTTGTTGAATCTATCTGGGAAAATAAGATTGAACTCAGGGAACATGTTCTCTACAAGTAGTTTAGAATGTAGAGCTGCTACTCCGTTTGTAGAGTGGCTTCCGATAATAGCTAGGTTAGCCATTCTTACCATCTTAGGATTAGATTCTTCAATGATTGAAATCTTTGCAATCTTATCATTTTGCATTGGGAAATATGAAACAGCAGAAGAAAGGAATCTTCTATTTATTTCATAAATGATTTGCATATGACGAGGAAGTATCTTTTCCATCATAGGAAGAGGCCACTTCTCAAGAGCTTCAGGCATGAGAGTATGGTTTGTGTAACCCATAGTCTTTACAGTGATATCCCACGCATCATCCCATCCGAGCCCTTCGTTATCTACTAAAATCCTCATGAGTTCAGGAACTGCTAGGGAAGGGTGAGTATCATTAAGTTGAATTGCAGCTTCATTAGGGAAGTTCTTCCAGCTATAGTTTCCGTAACGCTTAAAACGTCTCACGATGTCTTGTAGCGAACAAGATACAAAGAAATATTGCTGCTTAAGTCTGAGCTCTTTTCCCATATAGAGAGTATCATTTGGATAAAGTACTTGGGAAAGTGTCTCTGCATTAATTTTCTTTCTTACTGCCTCTGTATAGTCACCTGAATTGAATTCTTGGAATGAGAAGCCATCTGGGCTATTAGCGCTCCAAAGCCTAAGAGTGTTAACAGTCTTTCCTCCATAACCTACGATAGGGGTATCATAAGCAACACCGTTAACTTGCTCATCTGGAACCCACTTGTATGTGTCTCTATTGTTTTCTCTCAAATATGTAACCTTTCCGCCAAAGAAAACTGGATATGTTAAATCTGGTCTTTTTAACTCCCATGGATTGCCATCCTTAAGCCAATTGTCTGGTTGCTCAACTTGGTATCCATTTTTGATTTGCTGACGGAAAATTCCGTAATTGTAACGAATACCATAGCCATATGCTGGAAGCTCTAGTGTTGCCAAGGAGTCCATAAAACAAGCGGCAAGACGTCCTAGTCCTCCGTTCCCGAGTCCTGCATCAGGTTCAGTATCCCTTAGTTCTTCATATGTATAACCTAATGAAGAAAGGGCCTCTTTTACAGGCTTCTCAATTCCTAGGTTAATAATATTATTTGTCATTGCTCGCCCCATTAGGAACTCAAGAGATAAATAATAAACTCTCTTCGAATGGTTTTTTCTTTGTGTCTTTCTTGATAAATCCCACTGATGAATTATTCTATCCCTAATTGCGTAGGCAATTGCCTCATATCTGCCTTCTTTTGTTGTATGATAGACATCAGCATCTTGGTTGTATTTTAGCTGTTCAGCAAAGTCTCTAGCAATTTCTTCTGAAGAACAGCCATATCTAACACGGTTTTTTTCTGGCATAAAAGGTGCCCTCCTTAGATAAAATGACAATTTTTATTTTAACTAATTCTTGTTGACATATTCAATAATAAGATAAATGTTAAAATAATTATACCTTTAAATAGTTATTTGCTAGCACATCTTGAATCTTTTTTAATTGAATAATAAAATCAAGACTAACACCTTGTATATGGGGGCATTCTTTGGAATGCATTGTTTTCTATTGACAAGAGGTGCTTGTTTAGGCTAGAGTTTCCAATGCGTGTCGCATTTTTGTGACCTGTGCTCTTGTAGCTCAGTCGGTAGAGCACCACCATGGTAAGGTGGGGGTCGGCGGTTCAAATCCGCCCGGGAGCTAAGAGAGAAGCGACCTAGGGTCGTGAGGAGTTGTATATATGGCAAGTTCAAAAAAGAAAGGACCAGTAGAGAAGATTGCTCTTCAGTGTACAGAGTGCAAGCAGAAGAACTATACTACAGAGAAGAATCGCCGCAATACACCAGAGAAACTTGAACTCATGAAGTATTGCCCATTTGAACGCAAGCACACCTTGCACAGAGAAACAAAGATTAAATAAGGATCAATTGGATTCTTCGAGGTGCGAGCAGGTCAGTAGCTCCAATGGTTAGAGCACTGGTCTCCAAAACCGGGTGTTGGGGGTTCGAATCCCTCCTGGCCTGCTGGCACTTCGAGGACCAAGGAGAAGATATGAAGAAAATAGCAAGATACTTCAAAGAATGTTGGCTTGAGTTAAAGAAGGTTTCTTGGCCAAATAGAGAAACTGTAGTTCGTTACACATGGGTTGTAATTATCTCAACAATAGTCTTTGCAATTGTTCTTGGCCTTGTCGATATTGGCATTGGTCAGCTAATGGATCTTATTTTCTAAGGAATATTGGGAATAAACGATGGAAAAGGGTTGGTACGTTATCCAAACATACTCAGGTTACGAACAGAAGATTGAAAAGATCATCAATAAATATATTGAGATTGACCCTGAGTTTAAAGCGTATTGCACAGGTGTTAATATTCCTGTTGAAAAGGTTAAAGTACGCAGTGATAAGGATGGAGAAGTTAAGATTGAAGAACGCAAGATTCTTCCTGGCTACATCCTTGTAGAATTGCAACTACCAGAGACAGGATGGAATTCTATCGTTTCTAAGATTGTAGGAATTAATGGAGTTTCAGGTTTCTTATCTGGAGATCCAAATGGAAAAGTTCCTCCGACACCACTTTCAGCTGCTGAACATAAGAGAATACTAGTAATGGCAGGAGAACTTCCTGAAGAGAAGTCTTTTAGACCTAAGCAAGATTTTTCAGTTGGAGAAGAAGTTCTTATCACAGCTGGTCCTTTCTCTTCTTTCAATGGCACAATTGATGAAATTGACTTACAGAAGGGTAGACTAAGACTATCTGTTCAAATTTTTGGTAGATCTACTCCTGTAGAGGTAGATTTTAATCAAGTAGAAAAGGTTATCTATTAAGGATAGCCTTTTGGTTTTTATCTTTATTAAAAAATCTCCCCTCTATGCTTCGGTATACAGGGTGGGAGCTCTTCGTTGAAGAGCGTTAATACCAGCGCGGAATCCCGCTTATCGGTCAGCTCAGACCAGGTTCCGGCGTAAGGAGAAAAATATGGCAAAGAAGAAGGTTACCGCAGTAATCAAGCTTCAGTGTCCTGCCCAGAAGGCCACACCAGCACCTCCAGTAGGTCCTGCTCTCGGTCCTCATGGTGTCAGCGCACCTCAGTTTGTCCAGCAGTTTAATGACAAAACTAAAGGTTTTGAAGCTGGACTCATCATCCCTGTTATCATCACTGTCTACTCAGATAAGAGTTTTACTTTTATTCTGAAGACTCCTCCAGCAGCAGTTCTTATCAAGAAGGCTCTTGGCATTCAGACAGCTTCCGGCACACCTAACAAGACAAAGGTCGGTAAGTTAACTAATGCTCAGCTTACTGAAATTGCTCAGACAAAGCTTGAAGATCTTAATGCTTACGATATCGAAGCAGCAAAGAAAATCATAGCTGGTACAGCTCGTTCAATGGGCGTTGAAGTGGAGAAGTAAGATGAAGAGAGGTAAGAAATATCAGGAAGCAGTGAAGAAGGTTGACAGAAGTAAAAACTATAGTTTTGTTGATGCAGCTCAGATTGTAAAAGACTGTTCTTATGCAAAGTTTAATGAAACTGTAGAACTCTCTGTTAAGCTAACTCTTAAAAAGAGCCAGTCTGTTAGAGACACAGTTGTTCTTCCTAACCAGTTCTCTGCACAGAAGAAGGTTCTTGTCTTCGCTAAGGGCGATAAGGCAGAAGAGGCTAGAGCAAATGGCGCAGCATACGTTGGTGACAGCGACTTAATCGAACAGATTAAGAATGGCTGGATGGACTTCGATGTTGCAGTTGCTACACCAGACATGATGAAGGATGTTGGTAAACTTGGTCCTATCCTTGGTCGTAGAGGCTTAATGCCAAACCCAAAGACACAGACAGTTACAAACGACATTAAAGGTGCACTTGCTGAACTAAGTAAGGGTCGTGTTGAGTTCCGTTCTGATAAGACAGGTGTTGTTCACCTCGCTGTTGGTAAGGTAAACATGGAAAGCGCTCAGATTGCTGAAAACGCTCAGGCTATTCTCGCTGAAATCATCAGAAAGAAGCCAAGCGATGCTAAGGGTGACTATGTAGTTTCTATCGCTCTTTCTTCTACTATGGGACCTGGCGTCCACGTAGAGGTTAAGGATGCAGTTGATGCTGCAAACGCATAATGGAGGACAAAATGGAAGAATACAAGGCTCACGTTAATAAGGCCAAGGAAGATGCCGTTGCTGCACTCCGTGAAGAGTTTGCAGGATACGATGGATACATCTTCACAGATTACAGAGGTATGACTGTTGATCAGATTACTCAGATTAGAAAAAGCTTGAGAAAAGATGATGCAGCATACAGAGTTGTAAAGAACCGCTATGCAAAGATTGCTCTTCAGAATCTTGATAAGACAGGTGCTGAGGATCAGATGATTGGACCTACAGCTGTTGCTCTTGTAAAGGGTGACACAGCTAACGTTGTTGCAAAGGTTCTTTATTCTGCAGCTAAGGATGGTGTTGCTGTCCAGGTTAAGGGTGCTCTCTTAGGTGGAGAAGTTCTCTCTGCAGATCAGATTGAAGCAATTTCTAAGCTTCCTACAAAGCTAGAACTCATCGCTTCCCTCATGGGTACGATGAAGGCACCTGTACAGAAACTCGCTGCTACTTTACTTGCTTATGTTGAGTCAAAGGGCGGAGTTGCTGCTGAAAACTAATAAAAAAATACGGTTTTAGTCTTCAAGTAACCTGCTAAACCGTTAGAAAAAATAAGGAGAAGATAATATGGCTACAAAAGAAGAAATCCTAGAATCCATCGCATCAATGAGCGTTATGGAAATCTCTGATCTCATCAAGATGATGGAAGAGAAGTTTGGTGTTGTTGCAGCAGCTGCTGCTGTTGCTGCTGGTCCTGCTGCTGCAGCTGAAGCTGTTGAAGAGCAGACAGAATTCAACGTAACTCTTAAGAGCGTCGACGCTGCTAAGAAGATTGCTTGTATTAAGGAAGTTCGTGCTATTACAGGTCTTGGCCTCAAGGAAGCTAAGGAACTCTGTGAAGCTGGTGGACTTATTAAGGAAGCTGTCAGCAAGGAAGAAGCTGCTTCAATTAAGGAGAAGCTCGAAGCTGCTGGTTGTGTTGTCGAAGTAAAGTAACACCTATTTTATAATGGCACCCAGTGTTCCCCAGGGGGCACTGGGGCTTTGCCGTCCATTCAAAAGAATTTTTAACCCTGGATAAACATAATAAAAGCGAAAGCTCCGGAACAAAGAATTGTTCCATTCTGGAGGTACAACGATATGACCGGCAACGGTAAAGTATTTGAGAGAGTCAATATTGGTTCTGAAGTGCTCAATGAGTATCCTGTTCCAAATCTAGTAGAAATTCAGACTGCATCATACAAAGATTTTTTGCAGCTCGATAAGATAATGCATGGCGAGGAGCCAGACCCAAAGTTCGGACTCGAACATCTTTTCCAGACATATTTCCCAATAGAAGCACCTAATGGTGGAATGACTGTAAGATATGCAGGCTATTCTGTAGATCCTACCGATGTATTTGCAATGAAATCAGAATCTGAATGCAAAAGAAAAGGATCAACATTTGGTGTACCTGTAAAGGTAAAAATTCAGCTTGAAAAGAAGGGTGGTGTAATTCAGGAGAAAGAAATCTTTTTCGGTGAATTCCCTGTCATGACTGATCGTGGTACGTTCATAATTAACGGCTCTGAGAGAGTAATAGTATCATCTATTGTTCGTAGCCCTGGTGTCATATTCAAGAATATGAACAAAAAGGGTCTTAAGAGCTCACTTTTTGCTGCTAACTTATATCCATACCTCGGTTCTATGCTTTCATTTGTATTCGAAAGAACAAATGTTGATGATAAGGAAAACAAAGTAGATTATAAGGTTGATGGCGCTGATGATGGAAAGAAGAATAAAGAAACTCTTATCTATGGTGCTATCCATAACCTCATCTATGCTACATCTCCAAGAAGCAAGGACGATACACAGTCATTTAAGAAAATTGCTATCCCTGTAACATTCTTTATGAGAATGCTTGGTCTTGAAACAAGAGATAGTATTGTTAGCCAGTTCTATTCTTCTGAACTTATTAGCACAAGTGATTATGATGGTCATTTCCCAAGATTTGCTTACAAAGATATTAAGAAGGATGGCAATGTTCTTTTCTGCGCAGGCGATGAAATTGGTGCTATTAACCTTCAAGAATTAAAGAATGCAGGAATTGATGATATCGAAGTTGTAGATACTCAGGAAACAAATCTTGATGACCTTCCTTCTATGGCTGTTTTAAAGACACTTCAGCAGGAGAAAATTTTCTGCTATAGAGTCATCCAGGGAGATGTTTCTGCTCTCAATAAGCGTTCTCTTGCATTTGATAAAGAGAAGTGGGAGAACTGTCAGAGAATTTATAGAGAAGAAGGTAAGGAGTTTAAAGACCTCTATATCGGATATGTTGCAGAAAAGTGGAAGACATTCCTTCCTCAGCACATCAGAACAACAACCGATAGCGATAAGGTCATTAACTACTACAAAGATTTCTTCAAAGACAAGAATAGATACGATTTCTCAGAAATTGGTAGATATAAGCTTAATAAGAAGTTCTTTGGTTTTGATACCGAGAAATATATTAAAGAGACAACCCTTACTATCGATGATGTAATCTGCACAACACGTATGATTATGGATTTCGGTGATGGTAAGTTCCCAAAGGATGATGAAGACTCTCTCGGAAACAGAAGAGTAAGAACAGTAAGAGAACTTTTAGAGAACAGCCTTGCAGATGCATTTAGCAAGATGGCTAAAGCAGCTAAGGATAAGATGAATGTCTCTGATGATGATGCTAAACCACAGGACATTATATCTATTAAGCCTATCATTGGTACTGTCAGAGAGTTCTTTGGTTCATCTCAGCTTTCTCAGTTCATGGATCAGGTTAACCCTCTTGCCGAGTTGACACACAAGAGAAGAATCTCTGCTATTGGTCCTAAGGGCGGTATTAAGCGTGATAATGCTCGTCAGCTCTTTGATGTTAGAGATGTTAACTACACCCATTATGGAAAGATTTGTCCTATTGAAACACCTGAAGGTGGAAACATTGGTTTGATTCTTACTCTTGCTAACTACGCAAAGATTAACGATTATGGCTTCATTCAGACACCATACAGAAAGGTTCTTAATGGTGTTGTTACAGATGAATGCACATATCTTGATGTTAACGATGAAGAGAAGGCAAAGATTGCTCAGGGAAACGCTACAGTAGAAAAGAATAAGGATGGACAGTTTGTTCTTAAGGGCGAGGTATCTGTTCGTGCTAATCAGGACTACTCAACAGCTAAGCCTGAAGAGATAGATTGGATGGATGTATCTCCTAAGCAGGTAGTATCTGTTGCAGCATCCCTCATTCCATTCTTGGAACACGATGACGCAAACAGAGCGCTCATGGGATCTAACATGCAGCGTCAGGCTGTACCTCTTGTATTCCCAGAAGCTCCTAGAGTAGGAACTGGTATGGAGATGAGAACTGCTTATGACTCATCAATCATGGTTAAAGCTAGACGTGACGGTAAGGTCGTTTACGTATCATCTTTAATGATTAAAGTTGAACCAACAAATCCAACTGTTCCAAACGAATTGGATGTTTATGAATTACGTAAGTACGAGATAACTAACCAGGATTCTTGTATGAATCAGAGACCTCTTGTTAAGGTTGGCGATGTTGTTAAGAAAGATGATGTCTTAGCAGATGGACCAAGCACAGATCATGGTGAGCTTGCTCTTGGAAGAAACATTCTTGTTGGTTTCGTTCCATGGAATGGTTACAACTACGAAGACGCTGTCTTAATTAGTGAAAGAGTTGTAAGTGAAGATATCTACACATCTATCCATATTAAGGAATACGAAGTAGATAGAAAGGAAACAAAGCTTGGCGAAGAAAGATTTTCAAGAGATCTTCCAAATACATCAGAGAGGGCTGTTGAACATCTTGATTCAGATGGTATTGTTTGTATTGGTACATATGTTCACTCTGGTGATATCTTAGTTGGTAAAACAACTCCAAAAACAGAAACAGAGAATACTCCTGAACAGAAGCTTCTTAACTCTATCTTTGGTGAAAAGTCTAAGGATACAAGAAATGCTTCTCTTGTTGTTCCTCACGGTGTTGAAGGTACAGTTATCGACATTCAGAGAATAACAAAGAAGGAAGAACTTACACCTGGTAGCTTGGAGACTGTAAAGGTTTACATTGCTACAAAGAGAAAGCTCAAGCAAGGTGATAAGATGGCTGGTAGACATGGTAACAAGGGTGTTGTATCAAGAGTACTTCCTCAGGAAGATATGCCTTACATGGAAGATGGTACTCCACTTGATGTATGTCTTAACCCACTTGGTGTACCTTCTCGTATGAATATTGGACAGCTCATGGAGACACAGCTTGGTTGGGCTGCTGTTAAGAATGATGTTTGGTATAAGACTCCAGTATTCCAGTCTGCAACAATGGAGCAGATTGAGAATGAAATGGTAAAGGCTAACTTACCAAAAGATAGTAAGGTAACTCTTTATGATGGTCGAACAGGTGTGCCATTTGTAAATAAGGTATTCTGTGGATATATCTACTACCTCAAGCTCCATCACTTAGTTGATGATAAGATGCATGCCAGAGCAACAGGTCCTTATTCTCTTGTTACACAGCAGCCACTTGGTGGTAAGGCTATGTTCGGTGGCCAGAGATTAGGAGAAATGGAAGTTTGGGCATTTGAAGCTTATGGTGCTGCAAATAACCTTCAGGAGCTTTTGACAGTTAAGTCAGATGATATGAAGGGAAGAGTAAATATCTATCAGGCTATTGTTAAGGGTGAGCCAGCAGAACAGCCAGATGATTTACCAGAAGGCTATAAGGTACTTTGCCAAGGCATCAGAGGTCTTGCATTGGATCTTGCTGCTTATGATGAAAATGGAAAGCTTATCCCTCTTACAGAGAGAGATAGGGAGCTTATTAATAAAGCTGAAAAGGAAAGAAACAATCAATAGGAGGTAAGGGATGAGCGATACACATGACATTAATACATTAAGAATAAAGATTGCGTCCCCAGACCAGATTCTCTCTTGGTCCTATGGTGAAGTAAAGAAGCCAGAGACAATCAACTATCGTTCTCTTAGACCAGAGCGAGATGGTCTCTTCTGTGAGCGTATTTTTGGTACTACCAGAGACTGGGAGTGCTGGTGTGGTAAGTTTAAGAGTAAGAGATATAAAGGAACTGTCTGTGAGCGCTGTGGTGTTGAAGTCACAGAAAAGAAGGTTAGAAGAGAGCGTTGTGGTCACATAAAGCTTGCTACTCCTGTTGCTCATGTTTGGTTCTATAAATCTCAACCTTCTATTATGAGCTACCTCTTGGAGATGAAGAAGGCTGACTTCAACTCTATCTTCAAGTATGAGTCTTATGTTGTAATTGACCCAGGTCAGATTGATGAGTTATCTAAGTGCCAGGTACTTTCAGAAGCTGAATATGATGAATATACAGCAAAGTATGGTGAGGACTCTTTTAAGGCAGGAATGGGAGCTGAAGCTATCTATGAACTCTTAAAAGGACTTGACTTAGAGGCACTCAGAGAAAAGAACAGAGAAATTCTTGCTGATATCATCAAAAAGAATGGTAAGACAGATAGTGGAGAAGCTAAGAAAGCTGCATCTGTTATCAAGTATTGCACATGGTTTATTGATTCAGGAAACCAGCCTGAATGGATGATTCTTACTGTTCTTCCTGTTATTCCACCAGATTTAAGACCTATGGTCCAACTTGATGGTGGTAGATTTGCTACAACAGACCTCAACGAATTATATAGAAGAGTTATTAATAGAAATAATCGTCTTCAGCGCTTAATCAGTATTCAGGCTCCGGACATTATTGTTAGAAATGAAAAGAGAATGCTCCAGGAAGCTGTTGATTGTCTCCTAGATAATGGTAAGGTTGAAAATCCAGCTAAGGGTGCTTCTAAGAGAGATCTTAAGTCACTTGCAGATCAGTTAAAGGGTAAGCAGGGTAGATTTAGACAGAACCTCTTAGGTAAGCGTGTCGACTATTCTGGTCGTTCTGTAATTGTTGTTGGCCCAGAGTTAAAGATGCATCAGTGTGGTGTACCTTCATTAATGGCACTAGAACTCTTTAAGCCATTCTTAATCAGAAAGCTTCATGACAATGGTATTGCACCAAATGTCAAGAAAGCAAAGGTAATGGTTGAAGAGGGTGCTCCTGAAGTATGGGGTATCTTGGAAGATGTAGTAAAAGAGCATCCAGTTATGCTTAACAGAGCTCCAACATTACACCGTCTTGGATTCCAGGCATTTGAGCCAGTTCTTGTTGATGGTAAGGCTTTAAAGCTCCATCCACTTGTTTGTCATGCCTTCAATGCTGACTTCGATGGAGACCAGATGGCTATACACGTTCCTCTCTCAGAAGCTGCACAGCTTGAGTGTTGGACACTTATGCTCTCAACAACAAACCTTCTTGATCCGGCAAATGGTAAGCCTATTGCATTCCCTTCTCAGGACATGGTCTTAGGTATTTACTACCTTACTAAGGAAAGAACAGATCTCGATAGAGGCCAGAAGCGTAAGCATTATGATTCTCTTAGCGAAATTGAAGCAGCTATTGATGCTAACAGCATTTCTTACAACGAAAAGATTCTTTATCGCTTAAGAAAGGGCCTTGAGATAATTGATGAAAAGGGCAACAAGACTGTTTCTGATGGTGTAAAGTGGACAGAAACAACACCAGGTAGAATAATTTTCAATTCTTCTATCCCTGTTGGTCTTCCATTCCAGAATTACTGCCTTGGTGATAAGCAGCTTAAGAAGCTCATTACAGCTACACTTAACCATGACAAGCCATCTGTTGCTGTTGAATTACTTGATTCTGTAAAGGACCTTGGATATAGATATGCAACAATCTTCGGTGCAACAATTGGTCTTAGCGACATGATTGTTCCTGCAGGTAAGAAAGACTTAATTGCTAAAGCAGAAGCAGAAGAAGCTCATATTAAGAATCAGCTCCTCGCTGGTACAATTTCTGAAGAAGAAAAGAAGAGTAAGGTTATCTCACTTTGGAACAATACAAAGAACGAGTTAACAGACCTATTGATGAAAGAGATGAAGCAGGACCAGCACGGTTTCAACCCTCTATATATGATGGCTGACTCTGGTGCAAGAGGTTCTTCAAAGCAGATTTCACAGCTTGGTGCCATGAGAGGAATCATGACAAAGCCAAATGGTGATAACATTGAGCTTCCAGTTAAGTCAAACTTCAAGGAAGGCTTGTCTATCATCGAATTCTTCTTCTCTTCTAACGGTGCTAGAAAGGGTCTTACAGATACAGCTCTTAAGACAGCTCGTGCTGGTTATTTGACAAGAAAGCTTGTTGATGTCGCTCAGGATGTCGTCGTCACAATGGAAGATTGTCATACAATCAACGGTATTTGGGTAAGCGCTGATGCTGCTAAAAACGAAACACTTGAGAGCAAGATTGCAGGTGCATTCCCTGTTGATGATATTCTCCACCCATTCTTAAAGGATGAGAATGGAAAGCCAGTTGTATTAGCAAAAGCTAACGAGCTTATTACTAATGAGATGGCTGCTAGAATTGAAGATGCAGGTGTTGAAAAGGTACTAATTAGAAGTGTCTTAACATGTGAAGCCGATCATGGTGTATGTAAGAAGTGTTATGGCCGTAACTATGCGACAAACAAGACAGTTGAAATTGGTGAAGCTGTTGGTGTTGTTGCTGCTCAGTCTATCGGACAGCCAGGTACACAGCTTACAATGAGAACATTCCATGCCGGTGGTATTGCAACAGTATCTTCAAACGAAAAGTCTTTTGATTATCCTGTAATCATTGATGGTATTAACTCTAATCTCTTTGTTGTAAACAGAGAAGGAAAGAGAATATTCCCA
This sequence comes from Spirochaetales bacterium UBA4629, assembly GCA_002406055.1. Lineage (GTDB taxonomy): Bacteria > Spirochaetota > Spirochaetia > Sphaerochaetales > Sphaerochaetaceae > Ornithospirochaeta. The sequence continues at coordinate 83,999 of DHMZ01000098.1, read as the reverse complement.
AGAAAGAGCAGATACACAGTTACAAAGATTTTGGAAGAAATCACAGGTAAGTATTCAACTCTCCTTGTTGAGAATGGTGCTAACGTTGGTAAGGGCTATGCATTCTATAAGGATCTATCAAATAAGGATGTTATATCTAAATACAATGGTAAGCTTTTGATTACTAATGGCCGAACATTTGTTATTGGCTCAACTTCAGATGAAGAAATCCCTGTAGGAGCAATTCTTTCTGACGATGTTGACAATGGTGCAATTATCCCAGCTGGAGAAGTTGTCTATACATTCGACCCATTCAACGAACTTATTATTGCCGAAGAAGACAGTACAATTGTTGAGATGAGGGACTTCGTCGCAAGAAAGTCTTATCTTGTTGTTGAGAACCATGCATCAGGTGTAAAAGAATGGCATACAGTATCTCGTGATAAGTTAGGTAAGTACAACCCAACAGTTATCGTTGAACTCAAGGATGGCTCTACAAAGGCTTATACAGTTCTTGGTGGATCAATCATGCACGTCCAGGATGTTGGTACAGCAGTACATGCCGGAGATGTTATTTCTTCTGCTCCAAAGGAAGATGCTTCTAAGTCTAAGGATATTGCCGGTGGTCTTCCACTTGTTAATAGCCTCTTTGATGCAACAAAAACAGCAACTGAAAACTATACAGTTATAGCTCATGTTTCTGGTAAGGTTGAAAAGATTAAGATTGAGAAGGGCTATGCAAAGATAACAATTCTTGATAAGTTAGCAGAAATTTATCCCGAAAAGGCTGCTGATGGTAAGAGCTTTAGACATAATCATAAGGTCCCTACTCAGGGTATAGTCCTCCTTGTCAGAGAGGGTGATGATGTCAAGTGTGGTGATAAGCTTTGTGATGCTCCGGTTAACTCTAGAGAAGTATTAACTGTACAGGGTGAGACAGCTGTTCTTTCATTCCTTGTTAAGGCTATTCAGAACGTCTACCGTGAACAGGATATTGAGATTAACGAAAAACATCTTTCTATCATCATCAGACAGATGCTTAGAACAGTAGAGATTGTTAGAAGTAACGATACAAAATTCATCGAGAACCAGAAGGTCGATAAGCTTGAATTCTTGAAAGAGAATGAGAGGGCAAAGGCAGAGGGTCTCGTACCAGCTATTGGTAGACCTTGTCTAAGTGGTGTATCTGATGCAGCTAGAAATAGTGAGTCATTCATCTCAGGTGCATCATTTGCTCATACTGTTCAGACATTGACAGAAGCAGCTATTGCTGGTAAAACAGATGAGTTGAGAGGTCTCAAGGAGAACGTTATCATTGGCAAGCTAATCCCAGCAGGAACTGGATTTGTTGGATACAAAGATATTGTTCTAACAGAGGATCAACATTTACTTGAAGAGCAGAAGATTAAAGATGCTAACAGAGAATTCGCTTCTGTAGTTGAAGATGACACTGACTTCGAGGATCTTGCAGAAATGAAGACTGTAGGAGATGACAGAGAAATAGGAGAGGTTATGACAGATGAGGAATAAGCCTGTTGGTGGTTTCCTCAAACCAATCTTGCTGTCTTCTCATGCTGACTGCAGTTTTTAATAGAGTCCCGCTTGTGCGGGACAGATTCCCTTGGTGTGAGACAAGTGAATCAAAAGTAAAGGAGCGTCAATAAGATGCCTACAATTAATCAGCTAATTAGAAAGGGCAGAAGTACTTCTAAACAGAAGACAAAGTCCCCAGCTCTTGAGGGATGCCCACAGAAAAGAGGTGTATGTACAAGAGTCATGACAGTTACACCTAAGAAGCCTAACTCTGCTCTCAGAAAGGTTGCCAGAGTCCGTCTATCTAATGGAATTGAAGTAACAGCTTACATTCCAGGTATTGGACACAACCTCCAGGAACACTCTGTTGTTCTTATCAGAGGCGGAAGGGTAAAGGACCTCCCTGGTGTTAGATATCACATTGTTCGTGGTAGCAAGGATACACTTGGTGTAGCAGACAGAAAGAGAAGCCGTTCTAAGTATGGTGCTAAGAGGCCAAAGGCTTGATAGGAGGTAAGGAAAAATGAGTAGAGAAAAAACTCCTGTCAGGAAAGTAACCCCTGACGCAGTATATAACAGTAAAACAGTGGAAAAGCTTATCTGTCGCATGATGGTAAGTGGAAAGAAGTCTACTTCTGCGAAGATTGTCTATGATGCACTCAAGAAGATTGCTGAAAAGACAAACGAGAAAGAAATTGATGTCTTTAACAAGGCTTTAGAGAATGTAAAGCCAGCCGTTGAGGTCAAGTCAAGAAGAGTTGGTGGTGCAACTTATCAGGTACCAACTGAAATCAGAGAGTCTAGACGTGAAGCTCTTGCTATGAGATGGATTATCACAGCAGCAAGAAATAGAGGCGGTAAGACTATGGCTGATAAGCTTGCAGACGAGTTAATCGATGCATACAACTCAACTGGTTCAGCTTTCAAGAAAAAGGAAGATGTACACCGCATGGCAGAAGCAAACAAGGCATTCAGCCACATTCGCTTCTAATAAGCAAAAAAAAGAGGACTGCAATTGCAGTCCTTTTTAAATGTTTGCTTTAATTGCTTTTGCGAGTTGATCTGCACAACTGGTTGGTTTAAAACCGCAAGTATTTCCTTCGAGAATAGAAGCAATCTCTTTTGCATCCTTTCCCTCACATAATTTACCGATTGCTTTTAGGTTGCCATTGCAGCCACCTTCAAAACTAAGATTATGAATCTTATTGTTATCATCCAGCGTAAAATGGATTGATCGTGCACAGACACCTTTTGTTTGATAATTTACATCTTTCATTTCTTTCTCCAATAGATGCAAAGATATTAATTCATTTTTTAGAAGTCAAGAAGCCTATAAACAAAGTTTGAGTTATCTTTTTTAATTGAAAAAAAATAGAAGAAGGGCAGGGAGAACTAAAGTGTTGACATTAATTACTTTTTCAATTAAATTAGTCAAAGTACCGCCAATATACTTGGGGTATCCTTGTTTATGGGCGGAAGAGCCAAACCGATTGCCTCGGCGATAGGGTGGTTCCGGAAAGTAGTTTTTTTATCAACTAATACGTATGTCGTCAGTTAATCTGCCGACCTCTGGAACATCATATCTTTACTTGGCAATCAGTTGTCTCGGTGAAATGTAAAGGCTTGGGCCTTTATAAATATTATTTTGATTTGTGGCTTATGCCACAAGGAGGAACTGATGGCTAAGGAAAAATTTGAGAGAACTAAGCCACACGTAAACGTAGGTACTATTGGTCACGTAGACCATGGTAAGACCACTCTTACAGCAGCTATCACAATGCATTGTGCTAGATTGTTTGGAGACAAGGCCCTTGCTTATGATGCAATCGACAACGCACCAGAAGAAAAGGAACGTGGTATCACAATCAATACAAGACACGTTGAGTATCAGTCTAAGAACAGACACTATGCTCACGTAGACTGCCCGGGTCACGCTGACTACATCAAGAACATGATTACTGGTGCTGCTCAGATGGATGGTGCTATCATCGTTGTTGCTGCAACAGATGGTGCTATGGCTCAGACAAAAGAACACATCCTTCTTGCAAGACAGGTTGGTGTTCCAGCAATCATCGTTTTCATTAACAAGTGTGATCAGGTTGACGATCCAGATCTTATCGACCTCGTAGAAGAAGAAATGAGAGACCTCTTAACTGAATATGGTTTCGATGGTGCTAACTGCCCTGTTATCCGTGGTTCAGCTTATGAAGCTATGACAAAGCCAGATGATCCAGAAGCTACAAGATGTATCGACGAGCTTCTCGATGCTATGGATTCTTACATTCCACTTCCTGAAAGAGCTGTTGATAAGCCATTCTTAATGCCAATCGAAGACATCTTCTCAATCTCTGGCCGTGGAACAGTTGTTACAGGTAGAGTTGAAGCTGGTGTTATCCATGTTAACGACCCAGTTCAGATCGTTGGTATCAAGGAAACAAGAAACACAGTTGTAACAGGTGTTGAAATGTTCAACAAGCTCCTCGATGAAGGACAGGCTGGTGATAACATCGGTGCTCTTCTCAGAGGTGTTGATAAGAAAGAGGTTGTTAGAGGTCAGGTTCTTGCTAAACCAAATACAATTACTCCTCACACAAAGTTCAGAGGCACAGTATACGTATTAAGCAAGGATGAAGGTGGAAGACACTCACCATTCTTTGATGGTTACAGACCTCAGTTCTATTTCAGAACAACAGATATCACAGGTACATGTCATCTTCCAGAAGGAAAGGAAATGGTTATGCCTGGTGACCACACAGAGATTATCGTTGAACTCATTCACCCAGTAGCTATGGATAAGGGTCTCCGCTTCGCTATCAGAGAAGGTGGAAGAACAGTTGCTTCTGGTCAGGTTACAGAGATTATCGAGTAATTCAGAACATTTAAATTTTAAACTAAGGTCCGACCGGGGGTGCCTCATCCCCGGTGACCTATTGATTTTTGGAGATTTTTTAAAAATGGCAAACGAAAGAATCCGTGTGAAGTTGAGAGGTTTTGACGTTGATCTTATTGAGCAGAGCTCAAAAGCAATCGTTCAGACAGTTCAAAAGGCTGGAGCTAAGGTTTCAGGACCTATCCCACTTCCTACACGTATTAACAAGTACACTGTCCTCAGATCCCCGCACGTTAACAAGAAGGCTCGCGAACAGTTCGAAATGAGAACACACAAGAGATTGATTGACATCCTGGACCCAACCCAGAAGGTTGTAGAAGCCCTGATGAAACTTGAACTCCCTGCTGGTGTGGATGTTGAAATTAGACAGTGAAGTTGAGGTAAGTAAGAAATGTTAGGGCTTATCGGCAAAAAAGTTGGAATGACACAGGTTTTTGATGCTAATGGCAAATTAATTCCTGTGACAGTAATTAAAGTTGAGGATAACGTAGTCATCGCAAACAGAACAGATGATAAGAATGGTTATTCTGCAGCTGTTGTTGCTTCTGGTGAAATCAAAAAGAGCAGAACAACAAAGCCATATGCAGGAGCATTCAAAGATGTTTGCGAACCAAAGAAGGTCGTCATGGAAATGAGAGACTTCGATTCTGAAGTTAAGGTTGGCGATGTTCTTGGCGTTGATTTATTTAAAGAAGTAGCTTATGTGGACGTAACTGGAACAAGTAAGGGTAAGGGCTACCAGGGCGGTATGAAGCGTCATGGCTTTGGTGGTGGTAGAAAGACCCACGGTTCAAAGTTCCATAGAGACCTTGGTGGTACAGCCATGTCATCTACTCCTGCTCATACATTCAAGGGCCAGAAGATGGCTGGACATATGGGCAATGAGAAGGTTACAGTTCAGAATCTTAAGCTTGTTGCAGTAGATAGTGAAATGCATGTTTTAATGGTTAAGGGTGCAATCCCTGGTCCAACAGACAGCACAGTAGTCGTCAAAAAGGCAGTAAAGAAGTAAGGCAGGTATAGTATGGAACATAAACTCTTTTCTACAGCCGGCAAGGAAATCGGAACAGTTCAGCTAAATGAAGATGTTTTCGGTGTAATAGTATCAACAGGATCTATTTACCATGCCGTTAGAAACGAAGCAGCTAACCGCCGTGTCGGAACTGCATGCACAAAGACCAGAGCTGAGGTCAATTACAGCAATACCAAGCCTTATAAGCAGAAGGGAACAGGTAATGCAAGAAGAGGTGACAAGAAGTCTCCTATCACAGTTGGTGGTGGTACAATCTTTGGACCAAAGCCACGCGATTACTCTTATTCTCTTCCAAAGAAGGTTAAGAGACTTGCAATGAAGAGTCTTCTTACTCTTGCTGTTGAAGAAGACAGACTTGTTGTTGTTGAGGATTTCACCAGCGAAAACGGTAAAACAAAGGATATGGCTCAGATTATGTCTGCTTTCCAGACAGTTGGTCAGAGAACAGTTCTTGTTATGAAAGATGATGATGTTATGATTAGACGCGCTGCAAAGAACATCCCTTATTTACGTGTTCTTGCATACGATAAGTTATCTGCTAAGGAACTTCTCTATGGCAGAAAGGTTATCGTTTTGAAGTCTGCTGTATCTAATCTCAACGATTTCTACGGTGAAAACTAAGGAGAAAGCGAAATGAGAGCAGATAGAGTTATCATCGAACCAGTTTTAAGTGAAAAGTCAAACATTGCACGTGAAAGTGAATATAAGAAGTATACATTTAAAGTTGATCCAGCTGCTAACAAGTATGAAATCATGAAGGCAGTTAAGGAACTCTTTAATGTTGATTGTACATCTTGCAATGTAATGAATGTTGGCGGAAAGCCAAAGTTCTCCAGAGGTAAGGGTGGATTCGTTAAGGGATACACACCATCCTGGAAGAAAGCAATCGTAACATTGGCCAAGGGTCAGTCCATTGGGGCTATCGAAGGCTAAGAGGAGATAGGATAATATGGCACTTAAGAATTATAAACCAAATACTCCGGGTCTCCGCCAGAAGACTACACTTGTTAAGAGTGAAGTTACAGCTCAGAAGCCTGAGAAGTCCCTCACAGTAAGTCTTCATCAGAACTCTGGTCGCGACACATTTGGACGCATCAGCGTACGTCGTCGTGGCGGCGGAGCTAAGAGAGCTTACAGAATTATTGATTTTAAGCGCAATAAGTATGGTGTTCCAGGAACAGTAAAGACAATCGAATACGATCCCAATAGATCTGTCCTTATTGCTCTTGTTGCCTATGCTGATGGTGAAAAGCGCTATATATTGGCACCTAAGGGGCTAACAGTTGGAACAAAGGTTGTATCTGGTCCAAATGCACCTCTTACTACAGGAAACGCTCTTCCTTTGAAGAACATTCCCCTCGGATTAAGTGTTCACAACGTCGAACTTAACTATGGTCGCGGTGGACAGTTAGTTAGGAGCGCAGGCCTGAGTGCTACAGTCGTCGCTAAGGAAGGAGACTATGTTACTCTACGTTTACCTTCTGGTGAGATGAGAATGGTGTTTGGTGAATGCTATGCCACACTTGGTGTACTTGGCAACGAAGACCACATGAACATTTCTCTCGGAAAGGCAGGTGCTTCAAGACATCTTGGACGCCGTCCAAAGGTTAGAGGTGTTGTCATGAACCCAGTTGACCATCCACATGGTGGTGGTGAAGGCAAGACAGCCGCAGGTAGAAACCCATGCACACCTTGGGGTAAGCCTGCTAAGGGTGGTAAGACTCGTTCTAAGAAGAAGCCATCTAATGCATTCATTGTCAAGAAGCGCAAGTAGGAGTAGTAAGAAATGTCAAGATCAATCAAAAAAGGTCCTTTTATTGAAGCTAAGCTCTTAAAAAGAGTTGAAGCAGCAAACCAGGCTAATCAAAAGCCGATGATCAAGACCTACTCACGTAGTTCAACAATCATCCCAGAGATGGTCGGCTTCACGATTTCCGTGTACAACGGTAAGACTTGGGTTCCTGTATATGTAACCGAGAACCTCGTCGGACACAAGCTCGGTGAGTTTGCACCTACACGTATTTTCCGTGGGCACGCATCTGATAAGAAGGTTAAATAAGGTTAGAGTATGGAAACTAAGAAAGGTTATAAAGCAGTTGCCAAGTATTTGATGGTATCTCCTTCCAAGGTTCGCCCTGTTGCAGACCTTGTTAGAGGAAAAGGCTATGTTGAAGCTGTTGCCATCTTGGAAGCAATGCCTCAGAAAGGTTCAGACCTTATTCTGAAAGTTCTCAAGTCCGCAGGTGCTAACGCTTTGTCTCAAAACAAGAAACTTGATGAAGAGTCACTCTTCGTTTCTGAGTTAAGAGTCAATGACGGTCCTAGACTTAAGAGAGTATGGGCTCGTTCTCACGGAAAGCGTGACATCCTTCTCAGAAGAATGTCTCATATTACCGTCGTTGTAGACGAGAAAGCAAAGGTAGGCAAATAATGGGCCAGAAAGTAAATCCAATCGGACTCAGACTTGGTGTTAATAAGACATGGAAGTCAAAGTGGTATGTTGATCCTAGGGAGTATGCAGATACACTCCACGAAGATCTTGTACTCAGAAAGGCACTACTTGCTTGTCCTGAGGTTGCAGGTGCAGAGATCAGCGAAGTCGAAATTATTCGTAAGCCACAGCGCATCACAATGGTCATCGCTACAGCACGTCCTGGTGTTATCATCGGAGCAAAGGGTGCTAACGTAGAGAAGATTGCTGAAAAGATGCAGAAGCTTACAGAGAAGAAAGTTCAGATCAAAATTAAAGAAATCAAGAAGTCTGAATGTGATGCTCAGCTTGTTGCTCAGAACATCGCAAGACAGCTTGAAGGTCGTGGGGCTTACCGCAGAGCAATGAAGAATGCTATCTCCAGAGCTATGCTTGGTGGTGTCCAGGGAATCAAGATCAAGTGTTCTGGTCGTCTCGGTGGTGCTGAAATCGCAAGAAATGAACAGATGAAGGAAGGAAGAGTTCCTCTTCACACACTTCGTTCTGATATTGATTATGGTTTTGCTACAGCAAATACATCATTCGGAGCAATCGGTGTTAAGGTATGGATTTTCAATGGGGAAATCTATGAACACGGTGTAAAGAATGAAGATGATTCTGTTGCAACTATAAGCAAGAATAAGGCTGAAGAGGCTAGAGGTTAAAAGATGCTTAGTCCAAAGAGAATTAAATACAGAAAAAAGCAGCGCGGAACTAGAGACGCAGTTGCACACAAGGGAAATCAGATTTCCTTCGGTGAGTATGGTCTCATGGCTCTAGAGCCATATTGGATTACGAATCGTCAGATTGAAGCCGCTCGTGTCGCTATGACACGTCACGTAAAGCGTGGTGGTAAGGTTTGGATTCGCATCTTCCCTGATATGCCATACACAAAGAAGCCTGCTGAAACAAGACAGGGTAATGGTAAGGGCGCTCCTGAAGGCTGGGTTGCAGTCGTAAAGACAGGCGCAATTATGTTCGAAATGGGAGGCATCGATGAAGAGCTTGCTAGAGAAGCTCTTACACTTGCTGCTTCCAAGCTTCCAATCAAGACAAAGTTCGTGTCTCGTGCTAATCAGGAGTAAACTATGAAGAGTTATAAAGATCTTAGCTACAACGAGCTTGTTGCCGAGAGGGACAAGCTTAGAAAGGAACTAGTCAACCTGAGAATGCAGAAGGTTTTAGGACACTTAGACAACCCAATGTCTATTGGTTCCACTAGAAAGAATATTGCTCGTCTTAATACAAGAATCCATGCTTTAGACATTGGACTTGAAAAGAAAGATAAATAAGAGAGGCACGTAAATGGAAGCACAGAAGAAAGTTATGACAGGCATAGTTAAGTCTGATAAGATGGACAAGACTATTGTTGTTGAGGTTTCTGATAGAACCCTCCACCCACTGTACAAAAAGTACGTGATCTCAACTAAGAAGTTTAAGGCTCACGACGAGAATAATGATGCTCATATTGGTGATACAGTTCGCATCATGGAGTGCCGCCACCTATCTAAGGATAAGTGTTGGAGACTCGTTGAAGTCGTCGAGAGAGCTCGCTAAAGGAGAAAAGTCATGGTACAGATGCAGACTTATTTGAACGTAGCGGACAACAGTGGTGCAAAGCGTGTACAGTGCATCAAGGTTCTCGGCGGTAGCCATAGATATGTTGCTGGTGTTGGTGACATTATCGTAGTTGCAGTCAAGGATGCCCTTCCTAATGGCGCTATCAAGAAAGGTGACGTCTTAAAGGCAGTGGTCGTTCGCACAAAAAAGGAATACCGAAGACCTGACGGTACATATATCAGGTTCGATGACAACGCATGTGTTGTTATTGATGCCAACAATAACCCTCGCGGAAAGAGAATCTTCGGGCCAGTCGCTAGAGAACTTAGAGACAACTACATGAAGATTGTCTCTCTTGCTCCGGAAGTGTTGTAGGAGAAGAAAATGAGACTGAAGAAAGATGACACAGTCAAGATCTTAACCGGTAAAGACAAAGGTTATACCGGTAAGATCGTCAAGATTGACCCAGTAAAGGAAAGGGTCATCGTCCAGGGTGCTAACATGGTCCAGAAGACTATGCACAAGAAGAATGCTCAGGATAAGGGCGGCATCGTGGAAGTTGAAGCTCCGATTCATGTTTCAAACGTTGCTCTCGTAAGTAAGGGTAATGTTTCAAAAATCGGATACAAAATGGAAAACGGAAAGAAAGTTCGTTATGCCAAAAAGACAGGAGAGGCACTCTAATGGCTGAGAAGTTTGTACCAAATTTCAAGAGAAAGTACATTGAAGAGGTTGTTCCTGCTTTGCAGAAGGAATTTTCATTCAAGACTCCTATGCAGATTCCAAAGCTTGAGAAGATTACAGTCTCAGTTGGTGTTGGTGAAGCAACAACAAACAAGAAGCTCTTAGAAGCTGCTGTTAAGGAACTTGAACAGATTACTGGCCAGCATGTTGTTAAGACAAAGGCTAGAAAATCCATTGCTAACTTCAAGGTTAGAGAGGGACAGGAAATCGGTGCTATGGTTACTCTTCGTGGTGACAATATGTGGTATTTCCTCGAGCGTCTAATTTGTATCGCTCTTCCTCGTGTTAAGGACTTCAAGGGTGTTAATCCTAATGCTTTTGATGGTCACGGAAACTATTCTCTCGGTATCACTGAGCAGATTATTTTCCCTGAAATCGACTTCGACAAAATCGAGAGAATCAGTGGCTTAAACGTTGCTATCGTTACTAGCGCAGCTAATGACGAGCAGGGTTATGCTCTTCTTAAGTATCTCGGTATGCCGTTTGCAAAGTAAGGAGCTGACCTATGGCAAAAAAGTCTTTAATAGTAAAGAGCAAGAGAGAACCTAAGTTCTCAACAAGAAAGTATAATCGTTGTAGAATTTGCGGTCGTCCTAGAGGATATATGCGCCAATTCGATATGTGCAGATGTTGTTTCAGAAAGCTCGCAAGTGAAGGCGAGATTCCTGGTGTAACAAAGTCAAGCTGGTAGGAGATAAGAAAATGGCAGTTAGTGATCCAATTGCAGATATGCTGACTAAGATTAGAAATGCTAGTCAGGCAAAGCATGAAAAAGTCGATGTATCAGCTTCCAATCTTAAGCTCCAGATTATCAAGATTCTTAAGAACGAAGGATTCATCAAGAATTTTAAGAAAGTAACTAAGGATGATGTCACTTTCATCAGAGTATTTCTCAAGTATGAAGATGATCAGACTCCAGTTATTCATGGTATTAATCGTGTATCTACTCCTGGTCGCCGTGTATATTGCGGTTACAAGGATATCCCAAGCGTTTTCAACGGCATTGGTGTTGTAGTTGTATCATCTTCAACAGGTGTTATCACTGGCAAGAAGGCTAAGGAAGCACGTGTTGGTGGCGAAGTGCTCTGCACAATCTGGTAATAGGAGGATAGAATGTCTAGAATCGGTAAATTACCAGTAGCTATCGCTCAGGGTGTTACAGTTACAGTTAACAATGGTGTTGTTACAGTTAAGGGACCAAAGGGAACTCTTTCTCAGGAAGTTAGACCACAGATTAGTGTTGAAGTAAAAGACAACGAAGTAGTCTTAACTAGATGTAATGATGACAAAGAGATTAGAGGTTATCATGGTTTATATCGCCAGTTAATCCATAACATGATTGTTGGTGTTAGCCAGGGATATACAAAGACTCTTGTTATTAATGGTGTAGGTTTTAAAGCTGAAATGGGTAAGGGCTTTGTTACCCTCAGCCTTGGCTACTCTACAATGATTGATTACATTATCCCTTCAGATGTCTCTATTACAGTTGAATCTCCAACTAAGCTTGTTATTACAGGTATTGATAAGGCAAGAGTTGGACAGGTTGCTGCTGAAATTAGATCTCTTAGAGGTCCAGAGCCTTATAAGGGTAAGGGAATCAAGTATGAAACCGAGAATATCCGCCGTAAGGTTGGTAAGTCTGGTGGTAAGAAATAAGGTGGCTTAGTATGAACAGAATGATCGATAAAGCAAGAAAACATGCCAGAAGAAAGAATCATATCAGAAAGTCTATCTCTGGTACTGCTCTCAGACCGAGAATGACTGTATCAAGATCAAACCTACACATGTATGTTCAGGTTATTGATGACACAGTTGGTCATACATTGGCTTCCGCTTCTACTCTTGAGGCTGAATTCAAGAATCTCAGGAACACAGTAGCTGATGCTGAGAAGCTTGGTGAAGCTATTGGAAAGAGATGCATTGAAAAGGGTATCAAGACAGTTGTCTTTGATAGAAATGGCTATCTTTACCATGGCATCGTCAAGAGCATCGCAGACGGCGCTAGAAAAGCTGGTTTGGAGTTCTAAGGGGTTACGGTATGGAAAGATCAAGAGAAAGAGAAGTCAAGCAGGAAGGATACGTAGAAAAGCTTGTTAAACTTAACCGTGTAACAAAGGTTGTTAAGGGTGGAAAGAGATTTTCATTCGCAGCTCTCGTTGTTGTTGGTTATGGTGATGGCAGGGTAGGCTATGGCTTCGGCAAGGCAAACGATGTTACAGATGCTATTAGAAAAGCAACAGAAAAGGCAAAGGCATCTATTGTTACAGTTCCTGTAAAGGGAACAACTATTCCTCATGACGTAGTTGGTGAATTCAAGAGCGCTTCAGTTCTTCTTAAGCCAGCTGTTCCTGGTACAGGTGTCATTGCAGGTGGTGCTGTTCGTCTCGTTTGTGATGCTGCAGGTATTAAAGATATTATTTCTAAGTCTCTCGGCTCAAGAAATGGTATTAACACTGTAAAAGCTACCTTCGATGCTTTTGCGCACATCTACAATGCTGCAGATGTTGCTAAGAATAGAGGTAAAACTCTTAAGGAAATGTGGGGTTAATCATGGCAAAACAGATTAAGATTACACTTGTTAGAGGAGTTGCAGGAACTCTTCCAGTTCAGAGAAAGACTGTAAAGGCTTTAGGACTTGGAAAGATTAATAGCTCCGTAGTTCGTGAAGATAATCCTGTTAACCGTGGTATGGTCCGCACAGTTGAACACCTTGTTAAGGTTGAGGAGATTTAACTATGGCACAGATTATTAAGCCTTATGGCGCAACAAAGTCTAAGACCATCGTTGGTCGTGGTGCTTCTTCTAAGGGTAGAGCTTGTGGAAGAGGTCATGATGGCCAGAACAGCCGTTCAGGTGGTGGTGTAAGACCTGGTTTTGAAGGTGGTCAGATGCCTCTCTACAGACGTGTCGCAAGACGCGGGTTCTCCAACTATCCATTCAAGGTTGAGAATCAGGCTGTATCTCTCGCTACATTAGATGCTGTCTTTGAAGATGGTGCTCTTGTAAGTGATGCAACTCTTCGTGAAGCTGGAGTTATTAAGGGTAAGAATACTACTGTTAAGATCCTTGCTTCTGGAGAAGTTACAAAGAAGTTAACAGTTGAGGGGCTTAAGCTCTCTCAGAAAGCGGCTGAGAAAATTCAGGCCGCTGGTGGTATCGTCAAATAAGAGGGATTCAAATGGCAAACACACTGGTAGATATGTTTAGAATGAAGGATATCAAGAAAAAGATCTTAATTACTTTTGGTCTTTTGATTGTAACAAGAATTGGAGCTTACCTTCCTATTCCTGGTGTAAACCCTGGGGTAGTTTATGACTACTACAGAATGTATTCATCCTCCATTACTGAATATTTAAACTTTTTCTCCGGTGGTGCTTTCTCCAATTTCTCAATTTTTATGTTGGGTGTAATGCCATACATCAGTACTGAAATTATCTTTCAGTTGCTGATGTTGGTTATCCCATCTTTAAAGAAGTTGGCTGAAGATCCACAGGGATCAAAGAAGATTCAGCAATATACTCGTTATGCAACTGTTCTGGTTTGTATAATCCAGTCTCTCGCTGCTTCTGTATATGCTCAGTCAATTCCTGGAGCTCTTTCTGTTCCAGTTGGAGTCTTCATCCCAGTTGCAATTCTAAGCTGTACTACAGGTTCAATGCTTTGTGTATGGCTTGGTGAAAAGATTACTCAGTTTGGGGTAGGTAATGGTATTTCATTGCTTATCTTTGCTGGTATCGTTGCAAGAATCCCAAATGCTTTCTACACAATGGTAACAGGTATTGCTAGTAAGACAATTAACCCAGTATCACTTGTTGTAGTTATCATAATGTTTTTCTTTGTTGTTGCTCTCGTTGTTTACGAAGAACAGGGCACAAGAAAGATACCTGTAACATATGCAAAACGTGTTGTAGGAAGAAAGATGTATGGTTCTCAGAGCACATATATCCCATTCAAGATTAACCCATCTGGTGTTATTCCTGTAATCTTCGCTTCGACACTATTGCAGATTCCACTCATGCTAGGCAATACAAATGTTGGCTGGATGGTGGCAGTAGCAAATTTCTTGAATCCGCAGAGGGCCCCATATCTAATAATCTACACCCTGCTGATTATAGGCTTTGCATTCTTCTATACCCAGATTAGTTTGAATCCAATCGAAATGGCTAAGAACATTAGAGACAATGGTGGTTCTGTTCCAGGAGTCAGAAATGAGAAGCTCGAAGAGTATCTCACAAAGGTTCTCAACAGAATAGTTCTTCCAGGTGCAATCTTCTTGGCATTTATCGCCTTGATTCCTACTCTGGTTCAGTTGATCTTTGATCTTCCTGCTTCAGTAGCAATGCTATTTGGTGGAACATCACTTATCATCTTAGTCGGTGTTGACCTCGATACAATGAGACAGCTTGACGGTATGATGAAGATGCATCACCATGATGGTTTTGTTGATTCAAAGAAGCGTAAGACAAAGAAAATCTAAAGGAGCTTTTTTACTATGAAAGTAAGAGCAAGTGTCAAACCAATTTGTGACAAGTGTAAAGTTATTAGACGTGCAGGTGTTGTTCGTATTGTTTGCGATAACCCAAAGCACAAGCAGAGACAGAAATAATTAGGAGGCCAATATGGCACGTATAGCAGGTGTTGACTTGCCAAACAAGGCTGTCAAGATCGCTCTGACATATATCTATGGTATTGGAAACAAGTCAGCTATGGACATTTGTCAGAAGACAAATATTAATCCAGACGTTAGAATCAATACACTCTCTCCAGACGAGATTGCTACACTCAGAAACGTTCTTGAAGAAGAGTACAAAATTGAAGGACATCTAAGAACTGAGGTTGCCCTTAACATCAAGAGATTGATGGATATCGGTTGCTACAGAGGCCTTCGCCACAGAAAGAGTCTTCCAGTCAGAGGTCAGAGAACCAAGACTAATGCTCGTACAAGAAAGGGCAAGAAGAAGACTGTCGCTGGAAAGAAGAAATAAGGGGAAGTAAGGTAATATGGCTACTGCAAAGAAAAAAGTTAAGAAGACTGTCTTGGAAGGTAATGTATACATCCAGGCTACTTTCAACAATACAATCATTACTTTTACTGACCTTGCTGGAAATGCAATCAGTTGGGCTTCAGCAGGTGGACTAGGCTTCAGAGGAGCTAAAAAGTCAACTCCTTATGCTGCTCAGACAATTTGTGAAACAGCTGGTAAGAAGGCAATGGACTTCGGTCTTAGGGAAGTAAATGTTTTTGTTAAGGGACCAGGTGTTGGACGCGAAAGTGCAATTAGAACTCTTGGTGTTCTTGGACTGAAGGTTCGTTCTATCAGAGACGTTACCCCAATTCCACACAACGGTTGTCGTCCTCGTAAGACACGCCGTGTCTGAGAATTAATTATCTGCGGGGGATTCTTCCCTCGCAGTTATAGCTGATTATAAGCAAAATAATAGGAGTAACCATGGCTAGAAAAAATCTTCTTAAAGGTTTTAAGAGACCTTCAGGAATTACCTCTGAAAATACAGTAAGCACAAGCGATTATGGTCAGTTTGTTGCATATCCTTTTGAAAGAGGCTTTGGAACAACAGTTGGAAATACTCTAAGAAGAGTACTTCTTTCATCAATCCAGGGTTATGCTGTTTCTGCAATTAGGTTTACTACATTTAAGGGAGATGGTAGTGGATTAAAGGTACCACATGTGGTAACTAGTGAATTTGAACCACTTCCTGGTGTTAGCGAAGATATTTCAGATATTATCGCAGCAATCAAAAAGCTTCATATTGGTATGCCAGAGGAATGTGAAGGTACAATTCTTACAATTCAGTGTAAGGGTCCTGGCGTTATTACTGGTGCTGATTTCGAACGTGATCAGGTAACAGTAACTAACAAGGATTTGCACATCATGACAATGATGCCTGATTGTGACCTTGAAATGGAAGTTCAGATCGACCTAGGTCGTGGATATGTTCCTTCAGAGTTAAACGAAAAGTATTCTGAGGAGCCAGGTACTATTGCTATCGATGCATTCTATTCTCCAATTAAGAGAGTTAAGTATGCTATTGAACCATGCAGGGTTGGTGAGAGAATTGATTATGAAAAGCTCATTCTCGATGTTTACACCGACGGTACTATTACACCAGAGAATGCTTTAGGTGAAGCTGCAAAGATTATTAAGGAACACTTCACTATCTTTATTAACTTCGATGAAGACAAGATTTGCACAACAGAAGAGGTTGATGAAGAAGAAGAAAAGGTCAAGAAGCTTCTTGATACACCTGTTGAAGAGTTAGAGTTAACAGTACGTTCTTCTAACTGCTTAAAGAATGCGGGAATCAAGACTATTGGCGACCTTGCAAAGAAGACTGAAGAAGAAATAACCAAGACAAGAAACTTCGGAAAGAAGTCTCTCTCAGAAATTAAGGATAAACTTAAGGAATGGGGTCTTACCTTGGGAATGACAGATTTCAGTGTCTTAAAGAATTCAATTAAAGTCCCAGAGAACAAGGAAGTAGAAAATGAAGCATAGGATTGGTTTCAACGCGCTATCACGTAAGGGTTCAGAACGTAAAGCTCTTAAGCGCAA
>DHMZ01000098.1:0-67112 GCA_002406055.1 Spirochaetales bacterium UBA4629 | reverse complement strand
GCCCTTGAAGTTAGAAAGATGGCTGAAAAGATGATCACTCGTGCTAAGACTGACACAGTCGCTAATCGCAGAGAGATTGCTAAGGACATCTACGACGAAGACGTCGTTTCTAAGCTTTTCAAGGACATCGCCCCAATGTTCAAAGAACGCAAGGGTGGTTACACAAGAATCCTCAAGACTGGTTACAGACAAGGGGATGCAGCTGAAATGGTAATCCTTGAATTAGTTGAAAAGACTAAGAAGGAAGAAAAGGCTGACAAGAAGGACGATAAGAAGGCTAAGAAGGCTGATAAGTAAGTCCTTGCGAGTTAAAGCTCGCTCAATTTACCTTTTAAAGGTACAAAAGGGGTTAACCCTGAGCCGTCACAATAGCGTGGCGGTTTTTTTTGTCTTCTTGACAATACCTTGTAAATTGTTTCATTATCGTAGATAACTGATAATGTTAAACAGGAGGTGAACAATATGTTAACAGTATTGTTATATCTCTTGGTTGGAATTGTAGGTATTGCTATCGGCTTTGGAGGCCGTTGCATATATGCGAAGTTGAAATTAACTTCCGCTGAACAAAAGGCAAAGGTCCTTGAAGAGAATGCTTCAAAGAATGCTGAAGCGAAGGCTAAGGAGATTATCATTGAAACACGAGATAAGCTCCTTAAAGAACAACAACAGCAGGAAAGTGAAGCTCGCGACAGAAGAGCTGAACTGCAGAAATCAGAGCGAAGACTGCAGCAAAAGGAAGAAAATCTTGAGCGTAAGCAGCAGGAGAATGACTCCGTAACAAAACAACTAGGAGAGAAAGAAGCAGCATTAAAGGAACGGGAAGATGCTGTTGAAAAAAGAGAGTCTGATTTAGATTTAGAGTATGAAAAAGTTGCTCAAATGTCTCGTGATGAGGCAAAAAATATCCTTATAGAGCAAATGAAGCAAAAAGCTGAGCATGATGGTCAGGTTTATGTAAATAAAATTGAGCAAGAAGCACAGCTACTAGCTGATAAAAAAGCTAGGGATATTATAATCACCTCTATTCAAAGATTAGCAACAGAAGTATCTGGTGAAATTACAACTACTAGTGTTACTCTCCCTTCTGATGAAATGAAAGGAAGGATTATTGGACGAGAAGGAAGAAATATTCGAACTCTTGAAACACTTACAGGTGTTGATATCATCATTGATGATACTCCAGAGGCCGTCGTTATTTCTTGTTTTGACCCAGTAAGAAAAGAGATTGCTAGAGTTGCTCTTGAACGTCTTGTTCAGGATGGACGTATTCATCCAGCAAGAATCGAAGAGGTTGTTAACAAGGTAAGTAAGGAAATCGGAAGAATTATTGTTGATGAGGGAGAAAAGGTTGTCTTCGATCTTGGTATCCACAATATGGGAACCGAACTTATACGCGCTTTGGGTAGATTGCATTTCAGAACAAGCTATGGACAGAATGTACTTCTTCATTCAAAAGAAGTTGCAATCCTTGCAGGAATGATAGCAAGTGAAGTAGGTGCAGATAGCGATCTTGCTATGCGTGGAGGTCTTTTACACGATATCGGTAAGGGAGCTGAAACTGAGAGCGAAGCTAACCATGCAGAACTTGGCGGTGAACTTGTAAAGCGTCTTGGCGAGGATAGTAAGGTTGTAAACTGTGTCCTTGCTCATCATAATGATGTTGAGCCAACTTCAATTGAGGCTATAATCGTTCAAATTGCAGATGCTATCTCTGCTGCTCGTCCTGGTGCTAGAAGAGAAAGCTTGGACAATTATATTAAGAGACTTGAGTCCCTTGAGAATATTGCCAAAGGTTTTGAAGGCGTAGAGAATGCCTTTGCTATTCAGGCAGGAAGAGAACTACGAATTCTCGTTAATAGTGACACAGTTTCTGATGAAGGTGCAAAGAAGATTGCACAAGAAATTGCAGAAAGAATTGAAGCCGAGCTTAGATACCCTGGCAAGATTAAGGTTACTATTATTAGAGAAACTAGAATTGTGGAGTATGCTAAGTGACAGATAACGTTATTCGTGTCCTTATGTTAGGAGATGTATCTGGTAAAGCAGGATTGGGAGCCCTTTTTTTGGGGCTCTCTTGTGCTATAAAAGAGAATAAGATAGATTTTGTTATCTCCAATGGTGAGAATGCTGCAGATGGTTTTGGCATAACGATAGATGATTACAATAAGATGAAAACTAGTGGCGTTGATGTAATCACAAGTGGCAATCATATTTGGCAAAAAACAGAAGTATTCTCTATTCTTGATTCTCAAGATGATATCTTGCGTCCAGCTAATTATCCAGAGCCATGTGTAGGAAAGGGCATGACAATAAAGAACTGTGGAAAGTACAAGATAGGTGTTATCAATCTACAAGGAAGAGTTGATATGCCTTTGATTGATGACCCATTTAGAAAAGCTGAAGCACTAGTAAGAAATGTAAGGAAAGTTACACCAATTATCTTTGTTGATTTTCATGCTGAATCTGTAGAAGAAAAAGAGGCTTTGGCTTTCTTCTTAGACGGAAGCGTCAGTGCCGTTGTTGGAACTCATACTCATGTGCAAACAAGAGATGAAAAGATTCTAGCTAATGGAACAGCTTACATAACAGACCTTGGCTTAACAGGAGTTCATGGTGCTGTTATAGGTTCTTCTCCAGAAAAAGCTATAGAGAGACAGCTTACTCAGCTTCCAATAAGAAGTGAAGTTGCTGAGGGGAAAGGAGAAATGGAAGGCGTAATAATTGACGTATCTGCCGACACAGGTAAAGCGTTGAAGATAACTCGATTTAGATCTTGAAAATTGTTTCGTCCGAAATAACAGTAAGGCTTTCAACTTTGTAATAAAGGTTGAGAGTCTTTTTTATTTGCTCTAGTGCTTTATCTATATCTTTTGAAGAGAGAAACTCTTTTGATAACTCTACAAAGAAGAATCCACCATCATATGAAGCACCAATGAGCTTTGTTCCCTCTGGTATAAAAGTGGATAACATGTTGTTTTTTTCTGTCTTATTTAGAGGTGATATTAAAGCTTCCAAAAGAGAGTGAATTGGAGTAGATGCATTAGTAATTTTTCTTTCAACGTTTACTTCTTTCCCATCTGAAAACAAAATGACGGGATAGTAAGCTATATTAGAATCATCTTTGCTTGCTCGCCACATCTCATAGTGTTCTCTAATGTGGTAATTAGCAAGGTTTTGCTTTGCTCTAGGTACCAAAAAGAAAAGACCAGGAATAACAAGAATAAGGAGTATGATATACATCACAAGGGTGTATCTAAAGCTACCTTGTCCTTTTGAATTATCTTTTTCCATAGACTGAATTATAACGGAAGAAGATAAAAGCGTGAACTAGAAAAAAAAGACAACTAACTAGATTAAATACAATATAATTTTACATAATATGGAGAGTTAGCTATTTTAAGGTGTGATATATGGCAGAAAAGTTAGACATAAGAAATAAAGCAGACATAGATACAACTCTTCCTCTAATTTCAATTGTTGGAAGGCCAAATGTAGGTAAGTCTACACTATTTAATAGATTAGTTGGGAAGAGAAGGGCTATCACAGACCCTACTCCTGGTGTAACACGTGATCCAATTCCTGAAAGATGGCTACTTGGTAACCATCCAGTAACTCTTGTTGATACGGGTGGTGTAAAGCTTGATAGAGTAGGACTCGATCACGCTGTAACTCAGAAGTCTCTTTCTATCCTTTCAGAAAGTGACATAATTCTTTTCTTGATGGACTGCATGGAAGTAACAGCAGAAGATATGATGTTGCTTGAAGAACTAAGGCCATATACGGATAAGGTTGTTTTAGTTGTAAATAAGATAGATGATCCATCCAGAGATGACCTTATTTGGAATTATTTTGCTTATGGCTTTCAGCGTGTAGTTGGTATTTCATCTGCTCATGGACTAGGAATAGAGGAATTAGAAGATACAATACTTGGTATGCTCAACCTAGAAAGAGTTGAAGAGGAGCCTGAAGAACCAGAATCAATTAAGCTTGCAATTATGGGAAAGCCTAATACAGGCAAGAGTACATTAACTAATCTTTTGACTGGAAGAAATATTTCGATTGTTTCAGATATTGCTGGAACGACAAGAGATGTAATGAAAGGTACCTTTGTTTATAAAGGAACAGATTACACTGTTCTAGATACTGCAGGTATTCGACGAAAGAGTAAGGTTGATGAAGATGTAGAATATTACTCTGTAAATAGAGCTATTAAGACAATAGATGAAGCAGATGTCGTCCTCCTAATGATTGATGTAACAGAAGGACTTGCTGAACAAGACAAAAAAATAGCTCAACTCATTGTAAGAAGAGGCAAAGGCGTTATCCTTTGCTTAAACAAGATTGATAAACTCTCAGGAGTTGAAAATGAATTAGAGGCAATTAAGGATAGAGTAAGATTCTTATTTCCTATCCTCTCTTTTGCTCCGCTTGTTCCTATTTCGGCATTAGAGGCAATAGATGTTGGCAAATTGCTAGATATAGTCTGGCAAGTCTATAGACAGCTTGAGAAGAGAGTAGATACATCATCACTTAATGAGGCTTTGAAAAAGTGGACGACAGACCAAGAACCACCTCGCTCTGCTACTGGATATTTTAAAGTTCTTTATGGAACACAGGTTAGCAACAATCCTGTTAGGTTCTTGTTCTTCGTTAATAAGGTTCATGGTTTCCCTGAAACATATGTCTCATATTTAAAGAATAGCATCAGACGAGACCTTGGTTTTACATATATTCCTGTTGAAATCTCACTCAGAGAAAGAAAACGTAATCCTAGCTTAAATGACAGAGGACCAGGAAAGGAAGAGAAGGAAATTAGAGCTGTTATTAGAAAGAATAATAAGGCTACCTCTTCTGTTAAGAAGGGAATCAGCAAAAAACCAGGTGGAAAGGCTAGAATAGGAAAAGAGAGAGAAAAAGCTGAGTTAATTGTCCGAAATTCCAAGCAGAAGGCAAAAAGGAAGAAATAATGGGTTTTTTAGAGGAAAACAGGATAAAGGCTGTTGCTTTCGACATTGATGGAACCTTTTATCCTCTATGGAAAACAAATATAAGAGTCTTTATTGCTTCTCTTCCTCATTTAATATTTGCTATGAAATACAACAAGGCTAGGCAGAGGCTTAGAGAAGAAGATAGCTTTTCCTCCTTGCCTGTGCTTAGCCGAGAAGAAAATGGCAAGAGAATGGTTTTCAATATGTATGGAAGATGTGATGAGAAACTTCTTAATACATTTTTAAAGAAGGAAAAGCGCATCTTTACTCTTAGATATGAAGCACTTTTTAAATCAATAAAAGCTTCAAATGGAGTGAGCGAAGTTCTTTCACTTTTAAAGGATAAGAAGTACTCTATGGGAGTACTATCTGATTTCCCAATTGGGAGCAAGCTTAAGGCAATGAAAATAGAGTCTTTCTTTCCTGTTCAGATTTCAACAGAAGAGATTGGTAGACTTAAGCCTTCGCTTACACCTTTTGAGATTTTAGGTGAGAAATTAGGGGTTGAGAAAACGGCAATACTGTATGTGGGAGACAGTATTCATAAAGATGTAGAGGGTGCCCATAGGGCAGGAATGAAAAGTGCCCTTATCTCTACAAAGAACTCAGATTCTTCTGCAGATTTAACTGTAAAGAATTGGGTGGAATTAAGAAAAAAATTGTTCTAATGGAGATGCCGATGTCTACTACCTACATTTACGTTGCTATTGGGGTTAGTTTTTTAGTTAATTTAATTATTTTAATTGCTTTTCGTGCTGCTGACAGAAAAGATAGAACCCTTAAATCATTGAATCAGCAAGTTAAAAACTTCCGTAGCGAAGTAAGTTCTACAATGAATCGTATGAGCTCTACAGCAAGAGATTGCGAGCAGAATATTTCTAGTAGGATTGAACATGCTAACACTGTACAGAATCATTTAGCAGAATCTATAGACCTCGTTCTTGTCCACCAGAGAGAACTTGATGACCTATCTGGAGTATGTGAGAACTACGGCAATGCTTTAAAAAAACTAAAGGTTCAGACAGAGCAAGCAGAGAATAGACTCTATGCTGTACAAGCAGAGGTAAGAAAGATTGAAGCTGTAAATGATTATGCGCTTGCATTCCAGAAGGATGTAGAGAGACTAACAAACCAACTTGATTCAATCAAGGCAGACTATGTTCGCCTTGTAGCATCTACAGAGCAAGATTTAAAAAATGCTGGGGCTAACCAGAAAGAAGAAAACAATGAAATGCTTCAGCAGTTTTCTCAAGCTCTTGAGAGAGCTAAGATGCAATTTTCTGATTACATGGCTCAAGAAAAGAAGGCTTATGATGATATTTGCCGTGAGCAAGAAGAAGAGGCAGAAAATCAACTTGCTAAGCTAAAAGACGAAGAAGCATTAATCAGTGAAAACATTGATAATGGCAAGAATGAGCTAAACACATTTGCTGAATCAATCAAAGGTTTAATTACTGAACTAGAGATTAAGAAAGAAAATGTTGTTAAAGAACTAGAGAATAAGACAGATGAGCTATCTAAGAACCGTGAAATGGCGCTTAGTAGCTTTGAAAGTAGGCGTGATGCTCTCTTTAGCGAATTTGAAGATAAGATTTCTTCTTCTATTGAGGATTTAGATAGTGCTATTAAGAGCACCGAAAATTCACTTGAAGAGAAACTTCAAGACAAAGAAGATGAAATTACAGCTTCTATGGACATCTATGCTGATAAGTTAGACGAAAAAGAAAAGAAAATAGAGAGTGTCATAAGCGAACTAGCAGAGAAGAAAGAAAAACTATTAAATGAATTTAATCAGTCTATTAATAATTTAAACGAAGAGGCTAAGCTTAGTTTGGAAGAACTTGGCAAGACTAAGGATGAACTAATTGCGCTCTCTCAAGCTAATATTGAAAGAAAGAAGAGTGATCTTGAAGATGCTCTAGTCTCATTTAACAATGACAAAACAAAGATTGAAGAAAGCTTCAACAGCTATATAGAAGAGAAGAAAAACAACTTTAACCTTGTCTTGGATGATCTAGAGAATAGAAGAAATCAATACAAAGATAGATGTGAAGGCACTCTATCTGAGATTCTTGAGAATATTCAAAATGAATCAAATCAGACATTACAGAAGACTAAGAGTCAGAGTGAAGATTTCTTAAAGCTTGTTAATAAAACTATAAGTGATAGTGAAGAAACCTATCATTTACTCTTAGAGACAACTCATGGAAAGATTAAAGAGGCAGAAGACTCTTTAAGTGATCTTCGCTCTAAGATAAGTGAGAGTGAAGCTATGCTTTCAGCAAAGCTAGAGAATGTCACTGAGATAAAAGAAGAGATTTGGAATCTTCAAGCGGAAGAGAAGAACCTTCAAGATACAATCGATGGACTCAAGGATGACAAAGCCAAGCTACAAGATGAAAACAAGGAAGCAAAGAGTCAAAGACTTAGCGAAGAAGCAAATCTTGTAAGACTGAAAGGTCAGCAAAATGTCTTGAGAGAAGAGAAAAAGAAGAACGAGCCAAAAGAACAGAAGAAACCACTCATTGAAGAAATGGATATTGTAATAGGCGACGAGGAAGAGGTAGACGTTTCTGATGATGATTGATTTGTTTGACGAGTTGAGAATTAATTATTACCTTTAATACAGATGCCCTTGGAGGGGCATTTGTTATGAGAAAGAATAAAAAAAATAAAAATAAAGGAACTAAAGCAATGGCTGAAGAAAAGAAAGAAGAAAAAGAAGTTAAAGATGAAGTAGCGACAAAGGAAGATTTAGCTGTTGATGAAGAGAAAGAAAAAGAGGAAGAGGATACAACTCTTTCTGAAATAGATGAGCTAAATAATCATGTTAAAGAACTTGAAGAAACAATCCTCAAGATGAAGGAAGATGAGCTCCGCCGTGCTGCAGATACTGAGAACTATAAAAAGAGATTAAGAAGTGAAAAGGAAAATGCAGTTAAGTTTGCTAATGAGTCATTGATTTCAGATCTTCTTGAGCCATTAGACAATTTCTCTAGAGCGATAGATGCTAGTGAGAAGACTGACGATATTGAAGCGCTAAAGAAAGGCGTTGTTATGGTTAAAGATCATCTTTTCCAGGTTCTTAAGCAAAATTGGGGACTTGAGATGATTAATAGCAAAGTTGGCACTCCTTACGATCCTAATACTATGGAAGCCTATGGCGTTCAGGAGAAAGAAGGGATAAAAGAAGAGGAAGTTGCAGCAGAATGTGCAACAGGTTGGCTTCTTCATGGTAAGGTTTTAAGAACTGCTAAAGTTTTTGTAGCTAAACCAAAGAAATAATGGAATAAAATTTGACGATTTTTATTACCATTATTATTTTAGTTTCTGATGAGTAAAATCATCATTTTAATTTGATATTATATGGAGATTTAGAATATGGGAAAGATTATTGGTATTGACCTCGGAACAACAAATAGCTGCGTTGCAGTTATGGATGGAAACGAGCCAAGTGTTATTGCAAATAGTGAGGGAGATAGAACAACACCAAGTGTTGTTGCATTCAAGGGAGATGAGCGTCTTGTTGGTAAACCAGCAAAGAACCAGATGGTAACAAATCCTGAGAACACTATTTATTCTATTAAGAGATTTATGGGAAGAAAGTTCCACGAAGTAACCGAAGAGATAAAGATGGTTCCTTATAAGGTTGTTGCTGGAGCTAACGATGAAATTAAAGTAGATATTGAAGGAAAGCAGTATTCTCCACAGGAAATTTCTGCAATCATCCTTCAGAAGATGAAGAAAACAGCTGAGGATTTCCTTGGTGAAGAGATTAAGGAAGCTGTTATTACAGTTCCTGCTTACTTCAACGATGCTCAGCGTCAGGCAACAAAGGATGCTGGTAGAATCGCAGGTCTCGATGTAAAGAGAATTGTAAACGAACCAACAGCTGCTGCTCTTGCATATGGTTTTGGTAAGGATTCTTCTAAGGAAGAGAAGATTGCTGTCTACGACTTTGGTGGTGGTACATTTGATATTTCAATTCTTGAACTTGGAGACGGTGTCTTCGAAGTAAAGAGTACAAATGGTGATACACATCTTGGTGGTGATAACATCGACCAGGTAATTATTGATTGGCTTGTAAGTGACTTTAAGAAGGAGTATGGTATCGATCTTTCAACAGATAAGATGGCTCTTCAGAGACTTAAGGAAGCTTCTGAGCAGGCAAAGATTGTTCTCTCTTCTTCTACACAGACAACAATCAACTTACCATTCATCACAGCAGATGCTACAGGTCCAAAGCACTTACAGAAAGAGCTTACAAGAGCTAAGTTTGAGCAGATGATTGAACCACTTGTTGAAAAGACAAAGATTCCTTGCATGAATGCTCTTAAAGATGCTGGACTCAGCGCTTCTGATATTGATGAAGTTATCTTGGTTGGTGGTAGTACAAGAATTCCTATGGTACAGGAAGAAGTTAAGAAACTCTTCGGTAAGGAACCACATAAGGGTGTAAACCCAGATGAAGTTGTTGCAGTAGGTGCATCAATTCAGGGTGGTATTCTTAAGGGAGATGTTAAAGATGTTCTTCTTTTGGATGTCACACCTCTATCATTAGGTATTGAAACACTTGGTGGTGTTACAACAAAGCTTATTGAGAGAAATACTACTATTCCTACAAGAAAGAGTCAGATTTTCTCAACAGCAACAGATGGTCAGACAGCTGTATCTATTCACGTACTTCAGGGTGAAAGAGAGCTTGCTTCTCAGAACAGAACACTTGGTATGTTCAATCTTGAAGGTATCGCTCCAGCACCAAGAGGAGTACCACAGATTGAAGTAACATTCGATATCGATGCTAACGGTATTGTTCACGTATCTGCAAAGGATCTCGGAACAGGCAAGGAGCAGAAGATTAGAATTGAGTCTTCTTCTGGCTTAAGCGAAGCTGATATTGATAAGATGGTTAAGGAAGCTGAAGCTCATGCTGCAGATGATAAGAAGGTTAGAGAGACAATTGAAGCAAAGAATAATGCTGAAGCAACTGTTTATTCAACAGAGAAGGCTTTGAAGGATTATGGCGACAAGGTTTCTCCAAGCGAGAGAAGTGCTATCGAGAGTGCAGTTAAGGATCTTAAGGATACTTTAGCTAACGCTAATGCTAGTGCTGAAGAGATTAAGAGTAAGACTGAGAAAGTTCAGAGTGCATCAATGCAGCTTGGACAGAAGGTATATGAAGCTCAACAGGCAAACGCTGCTGGATCTAATGGTCAGGCTAATGGCCAGTATCAACAGAGCCAGGGTGGCCAGGAAGAGAATACATCTTCTTCAAACGGTAGTGATGATACAATGGATGCTTCCTTTGAAGAAGTAAAATAATAAATCTTTTTAGATGATTTAGGGGCAGCATGGAATACATGCTGCCTTATGGTGTAAAATAGGGGTAATATGGCAAAACGTGATTATTATGAAGTCCTTGGAGTTCAAAAAGGAGCTACTGAGGAAGAAATAAAGAAAGCATATAGAAAGATTGCTATGGCAAATCACCCTGATACACACCCAGGAGATGCACAAGCAGAAGAAAGATTCAAGGAAGCTAGTGAGGCTTACGAAGTTCTTTCTGATCCTAAAAAGAAGAGTGCATATGATCAGTATGGCTTTGCTGGTGTTGATGGTATGGGTGGTGCAGCAAGTGGCGGTTACCAGAATGTATACAGAGACTTCAGCGATCTTTTTGGAGGCTCAGGTGGATTCTCTGATATATTCTCATCTTTCTTTGGAGGTGGTTCATCATCTTCTCAAAGAAGAAATCCTAATGGCCCAAGACAGGGACAGTCTCTTCGTTATGATATTACAATAGATTTCAAAGAGGCCGCATTCGGATGCAAGAAAGAGATTTCTTTCTCCCATGATGATGTTTGTCCATCTTGTCATGGTACTGGTGGAACAGGAAAGCATGCTTGTCCAACTTGTGGTGGTAGTGGTCAAACAGTATCTGGTGGTGGTTTCTTCCAGATGTCACAACCATGTAGGGCATGTAGAGGTACAGGATATGTTGTAGACAATCCTTGTTCTGAGTGTCATGGTACAGGAACTATTAGAAAGAGCGAAAAGCTTAGTGTAACAATTCCTGCAGGAAGTGATGATGGTACAAGATTAACTCTCAGAGGAAAGGGAGATGCTGGAAGCAACGGCGGTCCAAATGGTGATTTGATTCTTGTAGTAAATGTTCGTCCTGATAAGTACTTTGTAAGAGATGGAAATGATGTTTATCTTCAAGTTCCAATCTCATTTGTTCAGGCTGCATTAGGTGATAGCATTCAGATTCCAACTATTGACGGTACCGATGTTATGGTTGATATCCCTGAGGGAACTCAAAATGGAAAGCTTTTGAGACTGAAAGGTAAGGGTGTACCTTCTCTTCGTGGTGGCTCAAGAGGTGATATGTATCTTAAGGTAGTTGTTGAAACTCCAAAGCGTCTTGGCATAAAAGAAAAGAAGATTATGAAAGAGCTTTATGATACAATGAGTCCAACTAAAAATCCAAAGCCAATGGCTTTTACAGAGAACTAAGAGGTATAAATGGGCGAGAAGGTCTACGGTTATCATGCAATTGAGGAAGCCTTAAAGAAAGCTGGTATGGGTTCTACTCTCTATCTTCAGAGAAATGGCGGAGAGAGAATTCAAGATTTAGAGCGCAAAGCAATTCTAACTGGAAAGGTTGCTGTAAAGAAGCTTAGTAAAGATGAACTTTCCTCTATGATGATAGGAGTTGATTTAAGAGGAGCTCTTTTGGATTTAGGTGGTCCGAGACGTGGAGCTTCAAGATTAATTGAAACTACAGTCGATGAGTTTTGTTCTTCTTTAAAAGAAGATGATGGTGCTCTAGTTTTAATTCTTGATGGTATTACAGATCCTCATAACTTAGGAGCAATCTTGCGTTCAGCAGATCAGTTTGGCGTAGATCTTGTCCTTATTCCAGAGAGACGCTCAGTCCAGGCTAACGAGACTGTCGTAAAGGTTTCTTCAGGTGCAGCTCAGTACGTTCCAGTATCTGTAGTGACAAACCTTACTAGAGAGATAAAAACTCTCAAAGATAACGGCTTTTGGATTTATGGTGCAGATATGAATGGTTCTAGTTCTTATACAGAAAAATTTGCTTCTAGAACAGCCATTGTTATGGGAAGTGAAGGCGATGGAATATCGAATCTTGTTAGAAAGAATTGCGATTATATAACTTCAATTCCTATGCGAGGTCATATCGATAGCTTAAACGTATCGGTTGCAACTGGAATCTTGCTTTACGAATTTAGACGTAGTCATTAGATGATAGATAAAGAAAAATCTCCGTTTCCATAAGGATTCGGAGATTTCTTTTCATTGGTTAAAGAATTTGTTTCCTATATCATCTCTGTACCAAAGAGATGAAAAGTTTTTATCCTTTATTAGTTTATAAGCTTGCATATTGGCACCTTCTAAGCTTTGGGCTCGACCTACGACAGTTATGCATCTTCCACCATTAGTAAAGAAACGACCATCAGGTGTCTTTTTTATTGCCCCGATAAAAACTAGTGGCTTATTTTCAGTATTCATTAGGAAAGCATTTGAAAGTCCTGTTATCTCTTTGCCAATGATAGGGTCCATAGGATAGCCATAAGAAGCCAATACTACAGCTACAGTTGAGAGATTATTTAGTTCTAGTTTGACGCTAGACAATCTATTTTCTTTCATAGCTACCATTATTTCGATGATATCTGTTTTAATGATTGGAACCATAGCTTGAGTTGCAGGGTCATTTAAACGAACATGATAGTCAACAAGTATTGGTCCATCTTTGGTGATAATTATAGAGAGGGTTAATACTCCACTATATGCAAGTCCTTCTTCCTTCAATCCTTTTAAAGTTGGCTCTACAATTTTAGTTTTAATCTCTTCTTTAATAGTGTCATTAATAGGAATTGGTGCAATAGCTCCCATACCGCCTGTAGGTGTTCCTTGGAAATGAGATACGTTTGTGTATTCATTAGCAAGAGGAAGAAGTAGGTATCCATTCTTATCTACAAACAGTGTTGCAGTTGCATGTAGTCCATCAATGTGCTTCTCAAGAAGGATAGGGCCTTTCTGTAATAGCCCCTGTGCATAATTCAAGAGAGCATATTTATCTGATGATGACAGCATTATTCTAGATGGAGTAATTGTATTTGCTTTTATTGTGTAACGAGTATCTGGATGCTGGTCTAAGAAGGTTTCAAGACTATCTAAATCTTTAAAGACAGAGTTTTCTGGAACAGGGATATTATGTCGATGTGAAAATGAACGAGAGAAAGCTCTATCATCTTCTAGTTTTAAAGCTTCTTTACTTGCTCCGAAACAAGTAATTCCTCTTTCAGAAAGATATTCCTTAACTCCACTTAGAAGAGGAGCTTCTGTTCCAATAAATACACTTTCGATATTGTGTTCTTTTATAGCTCTATAAACTTCTTCCGGATTAGATGGATCTGTAGAATATAGATTTGTTGCTATGTCTTCTGTCCCAGGGTTGCCTGGAGCAACAAATAATTCCGAAATAAACGCACTTTGGCTAAGCCACCAGACTGCAGCATGGTCCTTGGCTCCTGAGCCTAATACAAGAATTCGCACTTTAACACCTCTAATAATATTCTACACTATCAGAAAAGCAAAAAGCAAAAAGAAAAGTTCTTTTATTGAAATATACAAAAAATGCATAAATTTACGAAATGCGAAAAATAAGTGCTCTGTTTATATTTGTGGTACTCAATATTATATAAAGAATTAGGGGAAAACTATAATTTCTTTTGAGTTTTCATTTACATGTTTGTGTTTCTATAAATAGTTGAATTAATTATGGCTATTATAGTATTCTTAACCTACATCTTTTAAATTTGTATTAGAAGATTGAGAGAAGAATGAGTTCTAGAAAATATACGAAGGATTATCGCCTAGAGAATAAAAGCCAGAAAAATGGTAAGGTTGTTACAATCCCAGTATATAGGGGAGAGTTGTTCGGATTCGAAAAGAAAAAAGAAGAGATAGAGAAAGTAAAAAAGATTTTTTTTATTTTTACTATTGCTGAGTGGGTAATTTATTTTATTGCTCTACTTCTTAATACAGATAAAGGCAGGGTTATGTATGTCTCTCTTCCTTTGATTGCTGTAGCTTTTCCTCTTCTTGGTCAGACAAACATTGTTCTAATGTTAAGAAAGAACAAGAGTGAGTACATAAGAAGCGAAAAGGATAAGATTACAGAAAAGCTTATTTCTTATGTCTTCGTTTCTTTTTTCTTTTCTCTGTGTTCTCTTTTAGGACATATTGTCTCATGGATAATGAGTGGAGAAAGTATCTTGGATGCAATTCTCCTAGTATTAACTCTTCTTCTTGCTGCTCTTTCATATTCTTTATTTGCTAAGAGAAAAGATTTAGCAATGAAGTTGGTTGGAGTGGCAAAACTTCCTGAAGAGGAAGAATAAAAGTAAATTTGCGTACGTTGTACGCTATTAATACCTCTAGGAGGAATTAGGAATGAAAAAAACTTTAGCTATTGTTCTTATGGTTCTCTGCACATTTAGTGTATTTGCTCAGGGCCAGACAGAAACAACTCCAGCAGTAAAACCTTCAACTACAACAACTACAACTCCAGCTCAGACAGAAGCTCCAGCAGTTGTTGCTAAGCCAACTACAGCTGTTTTTGCTACAGCTAGCTTTGGTATGAAGTTCTCTCCTTTCTTTGCTGCAACAGCATATGACCAGGACATCGTTGATGTTACACAGCTTAGTCTTCTTGCTGCAGACCGTGGTGGTGCTATTATTTATAATGGTATTAAAGGTGAGACTCACTCTTATAATGGAACAGACTATTTCTACCAGGGAGCAGGGGACGTTGAAGTTGTTCAGAATGCAGATGGAACAGTTGATTATAAGCTCACAATGAGAGATGACATCAAGTTCTCAGATGGAACACCTGCAACAATCGATGATGTTATCTTTGGTATCTATGTACTTTCTGATCCAACATATGATGGATCTAGTACACTTTATGCTCAGCCAATCATTGGTATGGAAGAGTATTACAACTCAATGAAGAGTGCTGATTCTC
This sequence comes from Spirochaetales bacterium UBA4629, assembly GCA_002406055.1. Taxonomy (GTDB): domain Bacteria; phylum Spirochaetota; class Spirochaetia; order Sphaerochaetales; family Sphaerochaetaceae; genus Ornithospirochaeta. Next base: position 52,067 of record DHMZ01000098.1, on the reverse strand, counting down.
TTATTCTTGCTGCAGGAAAAGATAATACAGACTATTCTCTTTGGACAAAAGAAACTCAGGACAAGTTCTGGGCTGATATGGACAAGGCTGGCGAAGCTTTTGCACAGGAAATTGTTGACTATGTAGTTGCTAACTATGCTGCAGACTATTCTCAGTCTTATCTTGGTGTTGATGCTTCTGCTGTTTATGCTGATCCAGCTCTCCAACTTAAACTTGGTATGATGCTTTGGGGATATGGCGATGCATGGAAAGAAGGTGCAACAGTTGCTGATTATTGGCAGGCAATTCTTGCTGCATATGATAATGATATTCTTGCTGCAACAGAAACAGAAACAGCTGGATCTACAATCTATCAGTGCTTAGCTAGTGTTTCTGGTAATGCTTACAACTATGGTATTTCAACAGGTGATGATGTTAAGTCAATCTCTGGTATTGAAAAGACAGGTAAGTATACAATGACAGTTCATATGTCATCATTTGATGCTACATCTATCTATAACATGGCATTTACAATTGTTCCTCTTCACTACTATGGTGATCCTTCTCTTTACAACGGTGTTGATTCCTTCGGCTTCAAGAAGGGTGATCTCTCTGGTGTAAGAAGTAAGACAACTCAGCCACTTGGTGCTGGTCCATATGTATTTGAGAGCTACCAGAATGGTGTTGTAACACTTAAGGCTAACCCATATTATTATCTTGGACAGCCTGATATTGATACACTCCTTTTCCAGGAATCAACAGATTCTGACTATGTACCTGGTATTGTTACAGGAACATTCGATATCGCAACTCCAAGTATCAACGATGCTACTGTTATGGCTATTAAAGATGCAAACTCTAATGGTGAACTTGTTGGTAACACACTTACAACATATCTTGTTGACTATCGTGGATATGGTTACCTTGGTATCAATGCTAACCTTGTTAGTGTTGGTGGCGAGAGTGGAAGTGATGCAAGTAAGGACCTCAGAAAGGCATTCATGACTCTCTTCTCTGTATACAGAGATACAGTTATCAATTCTTACTATGGTGACAGAGCTAGTGTTATTCAGTATCCAATCTCTAACACATCTTGGGCTGCTCCTCAGCCAACAGATGCTGGATATAAGATCGCTTACTCAACAGATGTTGATGGAAACGCTATCTACAGTTCTTCTATGAACGATGAACAGAAGTATGAAGCAGCTCTCAATGCAGCAATTGGCTACTTTAAGGCAGCTGGTTATACATGGGATGAAGCAACAGGAAAGTTCACAGCAGCTCCAGAAGGCGCTAAGATGGTTTATGAGATTCTTATCCCAGGTAGTGGTGAACAGGATCACCCAGCATATGGTATTGCTGTTAATGCTAGTGAAGCTCTATCTAAGATTGGTATTACTCTCCAGGTTAACGACTGTACTAGTACAACATGGAACAACGCTTTAGAGGCTAACACAGCTGAGATGTGGGTTGCTGCATGGCAGAGCACAGTAGACCCAGATATGTATCAGGTTTATCACTCTTCTAACGCTAATGGTCAGAATACAAACTCTAACCACTATCAGATTACAGATGATCAGCTCGATGAACTCATCATCGAAGGAAGAACAAGTTCTGATACAGATTTCAGAAAGGCTACTTACAAGGCAGCTATGGAAATCATCATGGACTGGGGTGTAGAGCTCCCAACATATCAGAGAAAGGATTGCACTGTTGTTTCTACAATTCGTATTAACACAGAAACAATGCCTAAAGATATGACTCCATATTGGGGATGGGATGCAGAGATTGATACTCTCGCAACAAACTAAGCGTCTTAGTTTTATATTAAGTGCCCTCACTTCGGTGGGGGTATTTTTATGTTAATTCTTTGTAATTTCTTTTATCATAAAGAATTAAAAAATAACATTTTTTCGGTTTTTGTACAAAAATGTTTGACCAATAACAAAATATAGAGTATTCTGAAACTTGACTCACGGACTTGATGAGCCCGCTTGTGTTTATGTGTAAAAATCAGATAGAAGGAGGACAAATAAGAAGTGTTAAAGTATACGCTTAAGAGAGTATTATACAGTATAGTTATTCTTTTCTTTGTAATGCTCATTGTCTACTCACTAATGTATAATATGCCTGGTAACTACTTAGAGACTAAGGCTAGAGAACTCGCATCTCGACCAGGTGCTGCAAAGAGTTATTCAGAATGGTTAGATGACTTAAATGCCCAATACGGTATGGACAAAGGTATCCTAAGAGGGTATTTCATTTGGCTTGGTACTGCTTTGAGTGGCAATTGGGGCGATAGCTGGGCTTGGACTATTCTTGTTACAAAGGAATTTCACAATACTATATGGTATAGCTTTGCGCTTTCTTTAGTTTCATTCTTTGTTGAAATACTTGTTGCTATTCCTCTTGGAATACTTGCTGCAAAAAAGCAATATGGCTTTGCAGATTATTTTACAACTGTATTTGCTATGATAAGTATTTCTCTTCCTACATTCTTCCTAGCTACTCTTTTGAAGTATATATTCTCAGTTAAACTTGGTTGGTTTGACCTAATGGGTATGCAAGGTAGAAATTATCAAAATCTATCTCAGTTTGGTAAATTTTTAGATTTAGCTAAACACTTCTTCTTGCCAGCACTTACTCTTTCTATTATGTCAATTGGTAGTCTTATGAGATATACAAGAACAAATATGCTTGAAGTATTAAACTCAGACTACATTAGAACAGCGAGAGCTAAGGGTGTTCCTGAGAAGAAAGTTATTAATCATCATGCTTTTCGCAATACTCTTATCCCACTTGTAACAACACTTGGTGGATCTCTTCCTGGTCTTTTTTCTGGTGCTCTTATAACAGAAACATTATTTGGAATTAGAGGTATTGGATATGCCTCCTACAACTCAATGGTTCAAGGTGATATTCCATTTGTAATGTTCTATTTAGCATTCATTTCTATTTTGACATTACTTGGAAATTTGATTACAGACCTTCTTTATGCAGTGGTTGATCCACGTGTAAGACTTAGTTAAGGAGAATTTAGATGGCTTCATATAATTTAAATGATGTTTTAAAGAAGAAAAAGATAAGTTCTCCAAAAGAGGCGCAGGAAAGACTTGACGATGTGTCACGCGTAAAGGTTTTGTCCCCAACACGTCAAGTTATAAAGAGATTCTTACGTAATAGATTAGCTGTTTTTGGCTTTGTTTCTGTTATTGTTCTCTTTGTTTTCTGTTTCTTGGGCCCTCTTTTTTACCCTTATGGCCAAAAACAGACTTTCTACAAATATGATATTATTAACACTCGTTTAGGTGTTGCAACTGAGAGTACTTCCTTTACTGGTTATGTTGTTGATAGCACTATTGATGTTGATACAAAAGCTAATAGCTATATGACAACAAATATTAAGACAATGCAAAGTGACTCTCTTTCCTCTTATATTTCTATAGCTGATGATGCAAATGCTTATGAAATTGATAGACTTGGGGAAGAGGTATATACACTTTCTCAGCGTAGTGCAGAAAAGGTTGCGTCATTTGGATCTAGCAGTGTTCAATATGCAACTTATGATGGAGTTTCTCGTTCTTTTTCATATCCTAATGGATTCTCTAGTGATGCTGGATTTGAAGATTTAGCAAAAACAAAATTGAAAGGAAATAGTGGAAAATTTACCTTCAATGACACTGAATACTCTTATAAAAAGACAGTTGGAAAGAGCTATTCAATTACTAAAAATGTTGAAGGTTTTGTTTACGAAAATGGAGCTCTTTCTTCTGATTTTGAGAAAAAAGCTGAGAATACAAAGCCAAATCAGATATTCTCTTTTGAAGAGAAAGCCTACTTTATTTCTAATGATGGAGCTACAAGCAATGTCTACTCATTAGGAACAAAAAAGATTGCTAAGGTATTCACAACTTTTGTTATTGATCTCTTTGACTCATCAAAGAGCGTAACTGATGAATTTAGAAATAATGCTCTTCTTGCTGTTTATACTTCAGATACATTCTCTGCAAATGGAAAGGAATACCATTTTGTTAGAGATATGGACAGCGAAGTTGTTAGAATCTTTGATTCAGAAAATAATGAAGAAGGTGAGTTCTCAACATTTATTATCAGAAGAAACAATGGCGAAGATACTATTCCTTATATTGCTAAGCAAGAAATTGCAGAAGGAATACTAAAAATGCTTGATGAGAATAAGAGTGAAGCTTCATTTGATACAACTCTTCCTCAACAGACAGAAGATGGTAGGTTCGCTACCGATGAGAGTGGAAATACTATTCTTACCCCTACAGAGCTTAGAGTAAAGAAGACAGACAGAAGCTATGAGCTATGGGCAAACCAGATAACATACGTAATTGATCGTTATGCTTCCCCATCTTTAACACATATTCTTGGTACAGATGGAGATGGTTTTGATGTCTTCTCTCGTATTATGCATGGAGGAAGAGTATCGCTAATGGTAGGTTTTGTTGTTGTCCTAATAGAGTTAATTCTCGGCATTGTAATGGGAGGCTTAGCGGGTTACTATGGTGGTTGGGTTGATAATATCATCATGAGACTTGTTGATATCTTCTACTGTCTTCCAAGTATGCCTATTATGATTATTCTTGGTGGTATTATGGATGCAATGAGAATGGATGTTTATAAGCGTCTATTCATCATGATGGCTGCCCTAGGTATTATGGGTTGGGCTGGAGTAGCTCGCTTAGTAAGAGGTCAAATTCTCTCATTCAGAGAGCAAGAATTTATGATTGCAACAGAAGCAACAGGTATTCGTGTAAAAGATAGAATCTTCAAGCACTTAATTCCAAACGTTATGCCTCAGCTTATCGTACTTGCAACAATGGGTATTGGTGGAACAATTTTGACAGAGAGTACATTGTCTTTCTTAGGACTCGGTGTTAAGCATCCTCTTGCAACATGGGGAACGATGATTAACAGTGTTTCTTCTGCGTCTGCAATGGCTCACTATCCATATATTTGGATTCCTGTTGGGTTATTAATTAGCTTTACAGTTATTTCATTTAACTTTGTGGGTGATGGCCTTAGAGATGCTTATGACCCTAAGGGAAAGAGGTAATACAAATGTCAGACCATTCATCATATATTTCTGGTAAAGAATCCAGACGAATCACAAAATTCAATAGAAGAGTAACAAAGAAGCTCGAAGAAGCGAGAGCTAATGCAAATAAAGATCCGAAACTATACACAACTGTGATGAAGAATCCAAATAACGTTGTCGAATTTGATAATGTTTGTACATTCTTCTTTTCTGAAGTTGGTACTGTCAAAGCAGTAGATGGTATTACCTTCGAAGTTCCTAAGAACTGTACAGTAGGTGTTGTAGGTGAAAGCGGATGCGGTAAGAGTGTTACTTCTCTTTCTTTAATGCAGCTTTTACAACGACCTTCTGGTCAAGTTGTCGGTGGTGAGATTCGCTTTAATAAGGGAGATGGGACAGCTTATAACATCGTAAATACCCCAAATTCTGTTATGGAAACTATTCGTGGTAACAGAATGAGTATGATCTTCCAAGAGCCAATGACAAGCTTAAACCCTGTTTTCCGTATTGGTGAGCAGGTTGATGAAGCTACTACTCTTCATAACCCTGAAATGAGTGAAGAAGAGGTTAAAAATAGAACTCTTGAGCTTTTAGAAATGGTTGGAATCGCTAATAAGGAGGGTGTATATAAGATGTATCCTCATGAACTTAGTGGCGGAATGAGACAGAGAGTAATGATTGCAATTGCTCTTGCATGTAAGCCAGATTTGATAATTGCTGATGAACCAACAACTGCACTAGACGTAACTATTCAAGCTCAGATACTTGATTTGTTGGAGAGTTTAAAAAAGAAAATAGGTTCTTCTATCATGCTTATTACCCATGACCTTGGTGTTGTTGCTGGTATGGCAGACTATGTTGTTGTTATGTATGCAGGTCGTGTTATTGAAAAGGGTACTGCAGAAGATATTTTCCATCACCCAGCTCATCCATATACAATTGGTTTGATGAAATCAAAGCCAGTAGTTGGTAAGAAAGTAGATCATCTCTACAATATTCCTGGTAGTGTTCCTAACCCTGTAAACATGCCTAACTATTGTTACTTCAGAGATAGATGTGAACTTCAGTGTGATAAGTGTGCAGGAATCTATCCTCCATCAATTAAGATTAGTGATACTCATGTTGTTTCTTGTTATAGATTCTATGATGAGAAGAATGTTATTGAATATCCTAAGACTGTTAACCCAGAGGAGCTATAAAAATGGCAGAAGAAAAAATGAAAAACATACTAGATGGTGCAGAAAAAGATCCTGAAAACCTTCTTGTTGTAAAGAATTTGAAGAAATACTTCCCCATTAAGAGTAGCTTTTTCAAAATGGTTGTCGGCAATGTTAAGGCCGTAGATGGCGTATCTTTTAAAATTAAGAAAGGTACAACAATGGGTCTTGTTGGTGAAAGCGGATGTGGTAAGAGTACTATTGGAAGAACAATACTTCGTCTCCAAGATAAGACATCTGGAGAAGTATACTTTAATGGTAGAGAGCTCTTTTCTCTTTCTAAGGACGAACTAAGAAAGGAAAGACCAAATATTCAGATAATTTTCCAGGATCCATATTCTTCTCTTTCTCCACGTCTTCCTGTTGGTGAAATTATTGGAGAAGCTGTAAGAGAGCATAAAATTGTTCCTCCAGAAGAGTTTGATGATTACATTACACGTGTAATGGCTGCTTGTGGATTACCTGAGTATGCTAAAGCAAGATACCCACATGAATTCTCTGGTGGACAGCGACAACGTATTTGTATCGCACGTGCTCTTGCTCTAAACCCAGACTTTATCCTTTGTGATGAACCTGTCTCTGCTCTTGATGTATCAATTCAGGCTCAGATTATTAATCTTCTTAAGGATTTGCAGAGAGAATTTGGATTGACATATTTATTTATCTCTCATGACCTTTCTGTTGTTGAGCATATTTCAGATACAGTTGGCGTTATGTACTTAGGTAATATGGTTGAGTTTGCCCCAACAGATAAGCTATTTAGTAAACCTCTTCATCCATACACAGAGGCACTCTTCTCAGCTATCCCTGTTCCAGATCCAGATTTCCATATGGAGAGAATTATTCTTGAGGGTTCTATTCCTTCTCCTGCTAATCCTCCAAAGGGATGTAAGTTCCATACTCGTTGTAGAAAGTGCATGGAAATCTGTAAGTTTGTTGCTCCTGAGTTTAAAGAAGTTGAGAGCGAGCATTTCTGTGCATGCCATCTCTTTAATACAGATGAAGAGAACAAGAATGCCAAAAGATTAATGGAAAAACTCATTAAAGAAGAGAAAGAAAAAGAAGAACTAGAAAAAAATAAGAAGAACAAAAAGAAATGAGCATGTTCTCAAAAAAAAGAAAAGAAGAAGATGAAGATGACATGAGAAGCTTTGCCGACATGAACATTGAAGGGCTTCCATGGTATAGACCGAAACAAGATAGTGATAGTAAAGGTGAGAAACTTGATTTATCACCTAAGGAGTACAAGTACTTTATTCGTGGTGTTTTAAAGGCTGCGTTTCTTGTTGGGACTGTCTTTATCGGCGCATATTTTCTTTTTATTTTCTTCTTAGATTTTGTTGTTTTTAAGAATTAAAATTGGGAGCCTAAGTTGCTCCCTTTCTTAATTGTAGAGTGTAGAAAAGGCATCTATGTAGTCTTTCTTTTCTTTTGCAAGGCTAATCAAATTCTTGCATTTAGCTGCGCCCTTGAGACCTTTGCAGTATGCTAGTGCATGTTTTCTCATAGCTCTTGAGGCAACATCCTCTCCATAATATTTGACAAAAATATCATAATGATTAAGGGCACATTCTATTCTTTCTTCTAGAGAAGGAAGCGTGTACTCTCCATTTTCTATGTAGTCTTTAGTCTCTTTAAAGATGAATGGATTGCCAATAGCTCCACGAGCAAACATAACACCATCCATGCCATAGTTAGTGATGATATCTAATGCATCTTCAGGCGAGAAGATGTCGCCAGATGCATAGAGAAGTATATTCTCTCCCTTAAAGTAATCAGAAAGATTTTTAAAAGCATTTCTATCAGCTTTCCCTTCATATCCTTGAGAACGAGTTCTTGCATGAAGTGTTAAAGCCGAGGCTCCACCAAGAACAGCTTCTTCTGCAAATTCAAGGTAATTAATTGAGTCATTATCCCAGCCTAGGCGAAACTTCACCGAAATTGGAATGTTGAGATTATCTTTCAATACCTTCACAATCTCTCTAATTTTTTTAGGTTCTTTCATTAGTGCGGAACCACTTCCTGTCTTAACAACTTTAGGGACTGGACAGCCACAGTTTATATCTATTTTTTTAATTTTATTTGCTTTTAAAACATCGATTGCTCTTAAAAAGGGATCAGGTGATGAACCGAAAAGCTGTACAATATAATTCTTTTCTTTATCACTTTTGTCCATTAAATCTATTGTTTTTACACTATCACGGCTAAGTCCTTCTGCGCTTACCATTTCGCTTACAGTGGCTTCTGCACCATAAGAGACACATATTTCTCTAAAAGCTTTATCTGTATATCCAGCAAGTGGTGCTAGAACAAATCTTGGATTATCCATTCTTTGAGAATATCAAAGTAAAGGATAAAGAGACAGTCTTTTCAATTGAAAAATGGTTTTCTACGTGGTAACTTTTGAGGTATGAAAAAAAAATTAATGCACGAAGATGATAGTGCTTATGTATATGCTATAAAAAATCCATCATATAATGACATTTGCCTTGGTGCTTGGGATAGTGTTATTTATGCAGGAACTCCCGTTGTTTATGATACTAAGTTTGGCTTGGACCTAGGCATTGTTATTGGACCAGCTCCAACATTTGGTGCTGATTATACTCCGGGTTCTTCTTCTCCTCGAGGAGCTTGTCTCCATTTTGGAAAGGAAGATGAAAGTTGTGTAGGCGAGGAGAATGAACATCAGTGCTTATCTTGCTTTGGTTGCCAATGTGGCCGTGAAGCTAAGAAAACAACAGTAGATGGCGATGTGCTTTGGATTGATCACTTGGCAACTCCAGCAGAAATGGCAAAGTATGAAGAGAATAAAAGTCAAGAAGATACAGCTCTAGAAGTTTGTCGAGAGAAGATATTGAAACATAAGCTAGGAATGAAGTTAATTTCAGCTCATTTCTTACTTGGAGAGAGCAAGGTAATCTTCTTCTTCACTGCAGAAGAAAGGGTAGACTTCAGAGAGCTTGTTAAGGATCTTGTTGCTGTTTTTAGAATGCGTATTGAATTACGTCAAATTGGTGTAAGAGATGAATCTAGACTTATTGGTGGACTATCTGTTTGTGGTAGAGACTATTGCTGCCATGCTATGAATAGAGAGATGGAGCCTGTTACGATAAAGATGGCTAAAGAGCAAAACCTTTCTCTTAATTCTGCAAAGATTAGTGGGCCATGTGGACGTCTCTTATGCTGTTTGGCATATGAATATGAATATTACATGGAAGAAAAGGCCGGAGTTCCTCCAGAAGGAACAAAGTTAAAGATAGATCATGATATTTGGAGAGTTAGTGAGATAAATATTTTATCGAGAAAACTCACATGTATGACAATGGATGGAAGACAAATATTCATCCCATTTGATGAAGTTTATTTTGATGGTGAAACAGGATTTTGGGAAGTCTATCAAGACTATCAAGATGAGCTCTTTAGTGAAGACTGATTTTTTACAATTTCTTTTATGAAAGTAAGATATATCTGTTGACCCAAATTATCTATTATGATAATTTCGTTAATTGTCGTTACATGACAGATATGTTTATTTTGACTTTTTGTTAACGTTTGGAGGAAATATAATGTCTAACAAGTCCGTAGAGAAGAGAGATCGTCAGAACGCTAAGCGTCGTCTTAGAAACCGCGCAGCTAAGAGTACTTGCCGTACAGCAGTTAAAAAGTTTAATGCAGCTGTAGTTGCAGGTGATAAAGAAGCTGCTAAAGAGGCATTAGCTCTTTCTGCAAAACTTCTTGATTCTGCAGCAAGCAAGGGTGTAATTCATAAGAATACAGCTAGCAGAAAAAAGAGTAGAATGGCACAGGCATTTGCTAAATTAGCATAACCAAAATTACTTTGGAGAATAAAAATGCAAGAGAAACTTACAAAGGCTGCAATTATTGAAAACTTGCACAGCAAGCTTGGTTTCAATAGAGCTGAGATACATTTTATCATTGATGAGCTTTTTGAAGAGATCAAAGATGGTTTAAAAGATGGTCGTATTATAGAGCTTAGAGGCTTTGGTACTTTTGAAGTAAGAGTCAGAAAAGGTAGAGAGAAGGCACGAAATCCAAAGACTGGTGAGGTTGTTGCTGTCGATAGGCATGGTGTTGCTATCTTTAGACCTGGTAAGGAACTCAAGGATTTTGTTTGGGACCTTACAAGTGGCGTAGAAGAAGAATAATTACGGAGAGTTTTCTTTGAAAAAAAATAACTATCCAAGGAGCCTCGGAACACTTTGTTCTGAGGTTCTTGTTTTATTAGCATCCGCATTTGTATTAGCTGCTTCCTTTCCTGGCTTTTTGACAGCTAATGGTTTTGGCTTTTTAAGTTTAATTGCACTTATTCCTGTATTTGCTGTAATAAAGAATACCTCATGGAGATGTGTTTGGTTTTATGGCTTTATTTTTGGATTAATCTATTACTTTTTCTTTAATTATTGGCTCAAGGGATTCCATGCCCTTGCTATTGTAATAGCACCTGTAATTAAAGGTGGTGAGATGTTGTTGCTCTTTCTAGCATTGAAAGCCGTAGATGAGGCATTTCCAAAGAAAGGCTATATTTTTAAAGGCTTCGTATGGGCAAGCTATGCATACCTTGCTGAATCATGGTTTGCAGGATATCCATATGGCAATATTGTATATGCTCTATATCCTTACCCAATTACCTACCAGATAGCTGATATAACAGGAATATGGGGAATAATATACTTAATGATATTTCCTCAAGCCTTTTTATCCGATTGGATCTTAGCATTTGCCCATTCTGAGAAAGTAGATGCAAAAAGACGATTAAAGAGTAATGTTATTGAAATCTCTATTTATCTTATTCTCGTGCTTATCTCTCTCATCTATGGAGCAAATAGACTCTCTTATTGGGAAAATAGAGAGAGTGATGATACCATAAGAATTGCAACCATCCAGCACAATCATGACTCGTGGAAGGGCGGATACAGAACATATAGAAACAACTTTAATAACTTAAAGCGATATACAACAGAATCATTACAATATAATCCAGATTTAGTTGTTTGGTCTGAAACAGCTTTTGTTCCGTCTATTAGCTGGCATACAAAATACAGCGCAGAAGGTACCGTTTGGGAAGATATTCATGATTTAACTTTAGATTTTGTTGAGTACGCTGAATCTATCAAAGTTCCACTATTAACAGGTAACCCTAAGTCTGTTATTAAAGATGAAAGTAAGCCACCATATGATGAGGAAGGAAATAAAAATAGCGAAGAGTACAATACAGTTGTTCTCTTTAAAGATGGCAAAATAGAAGGGGAGTATGTAAAGCAACACCTAGTGCCATTTACAGAACACTTCCCATACGAAAAGCAATTGCCATGGCTTTATAAACTATTGAAGTCTATGGATTATAACTGGTGGATTCCTGGTACAGAATCTACTGTATTTGATCTTAATGGAGTTAAATTCTCAACACCAATATGCTATGAGGATTCTTTCAGCTCTCTAGATGCTCTCTTTGTCAAAAACGGAGCAGATTTAATCATTAATATGACTAATGATAATTGGTCAAAGAAAGCATCCGCAGAGTGGCAACATGCCGAGATTGCTGCTTTTAGGTCTGTAGAAACAAGAAAGAGTATGGTTAGAGGAACTAATAGTGGAATTACATGTCTTATTCTTCCTACAGGTGAGATAGTTGACCCTATGGAGCCATTTACAATGGGCTACCATATATATGATGTTCCTGTATATAAAAGTGAAAATAATCCTAACACATTCTATGTAGAGCATATCGATTTATTTGTTCATATTTTTATTTGGATAAGCGTAGCTTCGCTTGTTTTCTTTGTAGTAAAGAAAGGATATGAAGTCTATTTAACAGTGAAAGAGAAGAAGAATAGATAAACAAACTATTTGGATTATAATTATTGCCTATCTTAGTTATGTAAGGTAGGCATTTATTAATAAGAGTGTCTGTTTTTTTTATTTAAATTAACGTAACAGTAGAATTACAATTTTAAATTGTCCTTACAAACAATTGAAAATGAAAACCCTTGATATTATAAAAAAATATCTATTGATGATTTGGAGGATGAACAATGTCAATTGATAAGTTAATTGGTAATGAACTTTGTGAGGGCAGTGTAGGACTCACATCTTTTTGTTTTTCATGTAGCACTGGATGCTCATCGTCTTGCTCTGATAACTGTTCTACAGGATGTTCTTCTGATGGGTGTTCTTCTTGTACCGATGCATGTTCTCTTGCATCAACAGGTCATTGTTCTGATAATTGTGCTGCTGCATGTTCTGATAGTTGCTCCGGACTCTATACTTCATCTTGTCCAACTTTATGCACTGCCTCTGGTGCGGTAGAAATTGCTAGCTTCTGATGAATAGAAAAACTAAATATATATTAAATCCTGAAATAGTAATTATCCCTAATAAAACAAGAAATGTTCTTTTTAGGATAGATTCTTTTTTTCATAGTCCTGATAAAATCTGTCCTATCTCCCCGTTTGATTCTATTTTCCTTCTTTTGTTTGATGGTAATAGAACTGTAGATGAAGTTGAAAGAGATTTCTTATTAATTTTTGGAAATAACCATAAGAGTTTTAATGTTGAAAAAGCTATAGGAAAAATAAAATCTTGGATAAGAATAGATGATTTATTGATAGATTCAGAAACATTAACTCAGGAAGAAAGAATAAAGTATAGTGATAGAGTTGATCCAAGTTCTCTCTTAATCGGTAAAAATGTTTTTGACATGAAGAATGGTGACTTGCGATTAGATGCACCTCTTTCTCTTAATTTCAATGTAACAACAAGTTGTAGGTTTGGATGTGAATACTGTTACCATCCTTTAGATGAGATTTCTGAATTTATACCTCTACAGAGATTAAAAGAAGTTTTATTACAATTTAAAGAGAATGGTTGCCAATCTGTTATGCTTACAGGTGGAGATCCTATGCTAAGGCCAGATATTGATGAAATAATGGAATACCTTCATAAAATAGGCTTGTTTTATTCTTTATCTACAAAAAGCATATTGTCAGAAGAAAGAATTGATAAATTAATAAATAATGCTGGGTTAGATAGAATCCAAATTAGCCTTGATAGTAACCATGCCGAAATAGTTGAAAAGATTATTCATGCTCCACTTGGATATTTTGGATCATGTGTAAAGATGATTAAGTATATGATATCTAGAGGCATTGACGTCAGATTAAAAAGTGTTCTTACCTCATATAATGCTGATTATGTGGAACAGTATTTTGATTTTGTAGCTTCTTTAGGTGTAAAGCATGTTCAATTGGTCGGTTATGGTAGGAGTGGAGCTAGACATAAGGATGTTTTGTTTCCGTCCTGTGAGCAAATGAAGAAAGCATCCGAAATTATTGCAAAAGCAAAAAAGAAATATCCAAACATGACAATAGTTGGAGGAGGGTATTCTCCTCAATTTGCAAACCCAGTAGAAAATTGTACAAATATGTTTGAAAAAAGGTCTGTATGCAATGCAGGGAGATTTGCTGTAACAATGCTTCCTAATGGAGAAGTAACCGTATGTGAACAACTTCCATATAATGAAAAATATATTATTGGTGACTTGTCTAAGGAAGATTTAATGCAATGGTGGAATGGTCAGAGATTAAAAAACTGGTTAAGCCCCCCAAAACGCGAAGAATTTGCACCAGGGATACCTTGTTATGATTGTCCTGAAGATGATTACAATATTTGCCATAGAAAGTATAGTAGGTGCCTTAGATATTGCAGAGAGTATTTCGGTGTTACAGAAATGCCTGATGTGAGATGTCCAAAAGCAAGGTTTGAAGAATTTAGAATTGGATGAAAAATAAATATGAAAAGGATAATATTGTTTCCAAAGTATTTGTTGCTTTTTTTCTATATTCTATTTATCTCCTTTGTAATACTGTTCTCTTTTTCATTATATATGTTGCATATTAAGTCTTCTAATAGTCTGGTATTAAATAAAAACGAAATAGTAGGCGATTATGTCATTTCTCCTATAGATATTACATCTTCGCATAGTGATGGTTCTTTGGGACTTGTTCCTTCAAGTTCAAATTCATTTATTTTTGATGCAGACGAAATAGTGGATGAATTAAATACTATTGATGGCGTAAAGGCAATGGCAGTTGCGAGTAGAAATATACATCACCTCATTATAGCAAATACCTCAAAAAGTAGTATTGATAGTTCTAAATATAATCGAGTTAATTACAACAAAATAGAACAATATTTTGACGATAGTGGGATAGAATATAGTTCGGTGCATTCTCTGTCTTCAGGTGATTTCTCAGGAAATATGCTATATGGAATAAATTCTAATTGTCTTGTTCAATACTTTGAAGAAGCAAATAGCTATGAATTCTACAATTTAACAAATAAAAAAGGAGTTTTTCTCTCAGAAAAAATTGCTAATGATTTAAAAATAGATCAGGATGATGATTCTGTTCTATTATTGGTGTCTGAGAATCGAGGTTCATCTTTTATTGGTAATGTTATTGATGTACCAATAGCTGGGTTTTTTAGAATACCCCAAAAGGATTATTCTTTTTCTGAAAATGATTGGAAAGATTCTTTGGACTATATTCCAGAAACAAAACTTATTTTTATTGATATGGAGTTCTATAGGGAATTGTTTTCGGCGACCATTTATACAGAATATAGTTATGACCAAACTTCAGAATCTACAGATATCTCAAAGATTATTGCTGACATAAGAGTGTTACCATCATTTTCTGTTATTCCTGCTGATTATCAAAATATATGGGTTAGAAGCAAGGATATAAATAGATTTAAGACAACGCTTTTAAGACATAATAAAAGCTTGGCAATAGCTGATACATTTTCTGCCTCTATCAGCGTTTCTAGAATTCCAGAAATAGTCAAGACAATATCAATTTATGGAATAATACTTTGTGTTCTATCTTCAATAATACTTGTATGTGGAGGATTTTTCCTCCTAGGAAGAATACTTAATTATCAGAATGAAGTTGTATCTTTGCTATATATCCAGGGGTGTAAAAGAAACAGAATATTTTATTCTTTGTATATCCCATTTACTATTCCATTATTACTTATATATTGTATAACAATCTTTTGTTCTTTTTCAGTTATAAGTAAGGAATATACTGGTTATCTACACGTTGCCCTTCGACAAGTTATTCTTTCCTCTCTTTATTTTATAATTCTTGAATTTGTTTTTTTTATTATTTCATCTTCTCTGGCAACTTGGTTGTTTATAAAGAAAAATACAGTAGAAAAAATGGATTTAGAGGTGAAATAGAAATGAGTATAGCTCTTTTAAAACCTTTTAATCGTTATTTAAAAAAGTATATCTTTTTTATTATTTTCTCATCTCTATTTATATCATTAATATCTTTTTTTGCTGCTATTGAAACAAATATGTCAGAAGCAGCTTTCTATTACTATAAGTCAGCTGTTGCTGGAGACCTTCGTATAGACCCAGCATGTATTATTTCGGAGTCATTATTTAAGGATATTATTTCTGAATGTGAAAAAGAAAACAGTATTGAGATAACAAGCTTCCATTTTCTGTATCCTACAGTAAGTGTTTATATTGAATGTGATAATGGAAAACGAGAGTATTTAAATATTCAACCTAGAAATGACCTGGAAAAAAATGAAGTTTTATTACTAGGAGGTGTTGTTCCATTAAATAGTTCGATTATTTATGATTCCCATACAGATGAAGGATATGAGATTTTCATTACAACAGATAAAAAACGGGCAATGGGGGAATCTGTTGGCATACATGAAGCACTTGTTTCAGAAGATTTGTATTGGGAAATTGCGTCTTTACAAGGATTAGAAAGAAATAATTGCATTGTAAAAGCAATTTTTAATTATGATGGAGAATTAAATGCTGAAAAATTCTTTAAAAGCTATATAAGACGAGAAACAGAGCTAATTACTAAAGGACAATTAAAAAAAATACTTAACTCAGCTCAGTTATATCTAAATAAAAATGGGAAAAGAGTATTTCAAACAGCATACTCTTATGACTACAGTTCTAAGTCTTTTTCTTCTAATAATACAGTTAGTTTGCTGTCGAATCATTACAACACAGATCTAGTAAATGAAATTGATAGATTGAATGGACCAAAGATTTTTATTATCAAATATGGAGTTTTATTGATTGTATCAATATGTATATCGTTGGTTTTTACCGAAGTATCAATTTTAAAATTAAGGGAAAAAGAATTTTCCTTAAATTCTACTCTTGGGATGAAGAATGCAAAACAAATAAAAATCTTATTTGAGGAAAAATTAATACTTTTTATTCTTCTTGTATTGATGACATTAGTTATAACTGGTTTTTTATTATTTTTATCTAGCTTATATTCACCGAAAGGGGCTCAGTTAGTTTTTGGAGAAGATTTATATATGAGAGATTTATTCTCTTTAGATGGAAAATATGATACTTCTGGTATAATTCTTTATGTTGCTGTACTTTTTGCTGTATTTTTTGTTGGAATATACATTTTAACTTTTTTGACTGATTTTGTTTTTTTGAGAAAGACACAAAGAAGGGAAAAATGAATATGAAAAAATTCTTTATTGGAATTACATTATTTCTTTTTTCAACACATATTCTTTCTGCAAATGTTTTAGATTTGTTTTATCCTGATGTTTCTTATATGGAATGTTCTCAGTTTAGTTTAAAAACGATTGAAGGGGAGTTTTCTTTTGATTCTGTTCCTACAATAAGCAAAACAACAATATTAGAAAAAGGGAATACTTATTCGTTTTTTGAACAAGGAAGACACAATTTTTATGTTTTAGATAGTTCAAAAATAAATATATGGTTGATAAAAAATAGCCAATTTTACAAATGTTTTATTCCTTCTCAATCTATCGTTTTTATTGATTATTATCCATCGGAATTTGAAGAAGATGGGAGTATCAGTAATAATTATCAAATTATAGAAGAAAGGGATAATAGAGTCGTTCTTAAAAGTGTAAATTCTAAAGAAAGATTTATCATTGAATATGAACTTTTTGATACATATGCAAGAAAAATAGTTTACAAGAACGACAAAGTATTGCTATGTCATTGGATTAATTCTTGGAGGATAGTTGATGGTGTAGAAATTCCAAGAGATGAATGTTTCTTCCTTTCAAATCTTTTCTATTCTGGAAAAATATTGTTTAAGGAAAGCAAAAACATAAGCGGTATAGGCTTGTTTTATGGTCCTTTTACTGTTGAAAAACTAAAAGAGATAATAGCAATGAGTAATGATAATTAGAGAGTATAGAAATGGTAAAATGTGAAAAGCTATCAAAATATTACAGGACTGGAAACGAAGTCATTTGTGCACTAAAAGAAATTTCAATTAATGCGACAGAAGGTACAATTTCATTTTTTATGGGGCCAAGTGGCTCTGGAAAGAGTACGGCTCTCAAAATAATTGGAGGAGAACTTTGTCCATCATCTGGAGATGTGGTGGTTAATGGATATAATCTAAAAAATATGCCGGAAAAAGAACTCTGTTCCTTTAGATATAAAGAAGTAGGGATAGTTCCTCAGGATTATATGGTGTTAGATTATCTTTCTGTTTGGGATAATATTCTCTTAAGCATTAGAGTTGGTAATTTAGCACGGAAAGAAAAAGATTATTATGATAGGGCAAGAACTCTCATCTTAGATTTTGGGTTGCAAAAAGAAATTAAAAGGAAAGCCTGTGATCTTTCTGGTGGACAGAGACAACGTGTTGCCATTGCACGAGCTATGTTAAAGTCTCCTCATGTCTTACTTTTGGATGAGCCGACGGCTAATCTTGATGGGGAAAGATCAATCATAACAATGGAAGAAATTAAAGAACTTACGGTGAAAAATAATACAGTCACAATTATTTCTACACATGATAATAGATTAATCTCATATGCGGATAATATTTATAACTTTTGTGATGGTGTTGTAACAAAAGTATGAAAGAAAAATTAAAGTGGTGTTGGCAGTTTACAAAAAGAGAAATGATTTTTGTAGTTGTTTCTCTTTTTCTGTCTTTTCTTATTTCTTATTTTAATTCACTAGAACCTCTATATACTGGGTCTTTGGTTAATATGCTATCTCGGGGTGAATATAGTGTTTTTGTAAGAACAATCTTGTATTTATTTTTAATTCAAGCTATAGGTCTTGTTTTGACAATTATTTCTGGACGATTATCTTTTTATGTAAATAAGAAAACAACATTATGTGGGCAGGAATTTTTCATATCAAAAGTTATAAAAAGAGATAACTATGGATATTTAAAGGGGAGAGAAGCTGAAGTACAAAATGTCTTGCAAAGTGATATTTCTGTTGTCTTGTCTGTTTGGACTTCTTTAATTCCTAATATTATTGCAAGCACATTTAATATCGTTCTTGTTTCATTTCGCTTGTTCTCAATTAATGCTATAGCTTTTTTCTTGACAGTTTTTCTGTCACTAATTCCCTTTATTGTTTATAAAAATGCAGGAAAGAAAGAGAAAGATCTTAATAAAGAAGCCAAAAAATGTGGAGACAACTATATTTGTACAATAAAAGAATTAATCTCTATTAGCTATGATGCTGAGGGAAATAGTTCTTCCTTTTTAAAGTCTTTATTTATGGAAAAGCTTTTTAAAAATTATTCGGTTTCTTATAAAAAATTAAATTTAACTCAGGGCGTTAAGATTATACTTTTTCTCATCAATGTAATTACAATTTCTATTATTTATGCTTTTTTAGGCCTTGGAATATACAGGGGTAAAAGTTCTGTTGGTGATTTTATGGCTGCAGTTTTATTTTCGCAACAGTTAAGGAGTTTAATTAATTCATATGGAGGAACGTATAAAAATTTAATTGCACAATCCGTCTCAATCGATAGAGTTCGTAACATAATTGATAGAAAGAATTCTCAATATATAAAGTATAATCTTTCCCTTCCTTTATCTATAAATATTGAAAATATAACATTTAAATATCCAGGTAAAACGGTATTTAGTAATTATTCATTATTTATTGGAAGTCCTGGTTTATATGTAATTAAAGGTATTAACGGAAAAGGAAAAACAACACTTTTATATCTTATTGCTAATTTGTTGGATGCATCTTATGTAAAAAATGGAGAAGTAATAATTGGGAATTGTTTACCTTCGGATATTCTTGTTTTGCCATCATTTCCTTGCCTTGTAAGTGCCTCAATTCGAGATAATCTTCTTCTTGGTGATAAGAAAAGTGATGAGGATGTTTGGACTATAATAGGAAAAGTTGGACTTAAAGATTGGTTAGAAAACCAACAAGAGGGATTAGACACAATATGTGATTTGAAACATATGGGGTTATCAAAGGGACAACTAATGAGATTTTCCCTTGCTTCTCTAGTCCTTAGGGAAAGAAAAGTATGTCTCATTGATGAAATTGAAGATGGAATTGACGCTGAAAGCAGAAGAGAGATTGTTTCTATTATGAAAAATCTATCTACATCTAAAATAGTTATGGTTATTTCACATTCTGATATATTTGATTCAAGTGCGAATAAAATAATCGAGATATAAGGTTTTTAGCAGAAATAAAAGTTATTATACTTAATGTTTAGTTTCTTTTTTTTAAAAACAAAAAAATAAAAAAAATATTTATATAAAATAATCATATTAGATTGTAGAAAGGTTTGTTTATGTTATTCTCAAATTGAGAGGGGATCGCATGAAACAATCTAGGTATAGTTTTTTCGTTAAAAACGGCTCAAAAGTTTATGCATACAACAGTTTATCTAATAGTTTAGCTATAATGACAAATGTCGAATATGATTGTTTAGAGTCCTTTATTTCAAAGAAAAAAGATCTTCCAAAAGATTTAGAGAAGAGTCTTCTGAAAGGCTTTTTCCTTCTTGATGATAATTTTGATGAGATAGAATTTATAAAAAATAGACAAGAAAAACTAAAAAATAAGGGAGAACATTTCTCTCTTACAATTGCCCCCACTTTGAATTGTAATTTTCGTTGCATATATTGTTATGAAAAAGGACACCAAGAATATAAATTCATGACAAAAGAAACGGAGAATGAAATAGTAGAGTATATTAAGAAAATAAGCTCTACATTGAAATCTATTTCTATAACATGGTATGGTGGAGAACCACTGTTAAAACAAGATACTATAGATAGGATATCTACAAATCTTATTAAAATAGCAGATCAAAATGGAATTAGGTACTCTTCTAATATTGTTACTAATGGATACTTAATAGATGAAAAAGTAGTTCTTTTATTTAAAAAAGCACGTATTACTAAATGCCAGATAACTCTAGATGGGATAAAAGAAAACCATGACAAGAGAAGATTCACTTGTAATGGAGATGGTTCTTTTGATGTAATAATTAGCAACTTAGAAAAATATGGTAAAGATTTGCCTCATACTGTAATAAGAGTAAATGTAGATAAAACCAATCTAAATGCAGTTTCCGATTTGAAGCTATATTTTAAACAAAAAGGGCTATCTAACTTAGAAATTATTCCTGCACCTACAAGGACAACTTTTGATTGTTACTCTAAGGATTATTGTTTTTCATCTTCAGAATACTATTCTTGGGAGAGAGAGCAAATAAAAAAAGGATATGATGAATTAATAATTAAATCCGTTCCATCGATAAGAGGAAATAATTGTGTTGCTAACACAAAAAATGGTTTTGTTGTGGATCCAGATGGAGATTTATATAAGTGTTGGTGTGATATTGGCGTAAAGAATTATTCTATTGGAAATATCAGTAACATAGACAAAATAGATGAAAAAGGATCTCCCATTGCTAACTTTGATCCATATACAGATAAAGAATGTTCAAAATGTAAAGTCTTGCCTATATGTTTGGGTGGTTGTTTTCATGATAGGTATCATAAAACATTCAAAACATGTTCTCCATATAAAGAAAACATAAATCAATACATTTTTGATACAGCAAAATTATTACAGAAAACCTACAAAATGGAGGAATAGTATGAAAAAGTTAGTTGGTTTAGTTATTGTCTTGTTAGTATTTTCTTGTCTTTTTGCTCAGGGTAGTAATGAACAGGTTTTCAATGAGTTTTGGAATACACTAGAAACAGAGTATCCATACTTTAATGAGATAAACCTTAGTGAGTACAAAGAAGAAAACTTAGAGAAAGCGAGAAAAGCAAATAGTAAAGAAGAGTTAATGCTCATTTTACGTGGAATAGCTAATCAATACTTAGCCTATGACTATATTGCTATAGCAGAAAATCCTAGTGCAGATTCAAGCTCAATTAAAGCTCCTAGAGTTGATTATATCGGACAAAACAAAACAGTTATTTTTACAATCTCTTCTCTTTCTCCATCTGTGTTTACTGAGAGCTTTATTGAAGATTCTTTAGATAGTGTTGAGGGAGAAATTGAGAATATTATTTTTGATTTTTCTAATTGTAAGAGTGGTCCAACTGATGATGAAATATACTCTTTTATTGCTCCATTTGGAGGTACTTGGGAATTCTCATATAGGACATATTTTAGAAGCCTAGATAAGGCAAAGAGATACTATAATGGCTATGAAATTGAGAGTATTAATACACTAGCTAGTGTTCCAGAAAAAGTTAAGAAGCTAAAGCTTGAAGCCTATTGTGACACAAAACAAAAGTTTGATTGCAATGGTGGATTATTAAAGAAAGAGATAAGAGATGCAAAAAGATGGATTTTAATTAGCGAAAATACTCTTTATGAAGCCGATCTGATTTCGTATTTTGCCTCACAATCTGGATGGGCTACTGTCGTGGGAACAAAGACGAATGGCAGTGGAATTGGACTCACAAAGATTAGAAAGAATCTAGCTAATTCTGGAATCATAATGTCTTATAACACAGCACTTACTGAAAGAAAGATTTTTAGTGGTGGAACAGTTCCTAACGTTATTGCAAAGGATGGAAAGACCGCTTTGTCTACATGCTTAGAGTTGATTGAAAAGAATTAGGTAATGGAGGTTAAAATGGAATATCTATTTAATGAAAATGAGAAAATTCAGAAAAATTTGGACGGAACAACTGTAGAAGGACAATGCTATGCTTATTGTGCTCCAAATGAATCATGTGGGCCATTTTGTTGCAATGATTGTTATACACTACCAGTTAATTGTTCTTGTACTGTGCAGAATGGTGATATTGCAATGTCTTGTCCCGTTTATGTTGAATTAGGAAAATAATAAAACGTATGTGGTGGTTAATAGCCTTCCTTTTTCGAGGAGGGCTTTTATATTAAATTGATGTAAGAATGAGCTTTTGTGATGTTTTTTTCTATTTTTGGTGTTATAACAGTTATCCCTAAATGAGATAAAATATGAAAACAGCTAGTTTAATTGTTATTGGAACAGAGCTAACACGTGGAATTATTGAAGATAAGCATACATCTGTTGTTGCTAAAGAATTAACACATATGGGCTTACATTTTTCAGAGTCAATTCTTTGTCCTGATGATGGTACAATTAAGGAGACACTACATTATCTTCTTCCACATAATGATATAATTATCGTTACTGGGGGATTAGGCCCTACAAGTGACGATATGACAAGAGCGTCCATTGCCGAAGAAGCAGGAGTTAAGCTTGAAAAAAACGAGAAAGCATGGAGTTTTCTACTAAATAAACTAGGAGAAAGAGCCTATGGCGCTAATGAAAAACAATCGCTTATTCCAAGAGGCTTTACCCTTATTGATAACCCCAATGGTACAGCTCCAGGCTTTTGGGGAATGATTAAGAATACGCTTGTTGTTTCGCTTCCTGGACCTCCTAGAGAGATGCGCCCGATGTTTTATTCATCTGTTATTCCTCTTTTTTCTTCCTTATTTGGCCTTGAGAGTGATGATAGGGATGAATATTCTTCATTTGTTCTAGCTGAAGCCAAACTCGAAGAAGAGACAAAAAAAGCCGATAGTTCTCTCGATTGGGGAACAAGATTCCAAGATTATAAAATATCCTTATATGTTTCAGGTAAGACTAAAGATGAAAGAGATTATGCCATAAAAAAACTAGAAGAAATAGTTGGTCTACATCGCTTAGAAAAGGGTGATGTTTCATCCCTGTCACTTCTTGTTGAAGATTTAAAGACAAAGGGCTTAACTATCTCGTGTGCTGAAAGTTGCACAGGAGGACTTGCTGCTTCTCTTTTGACATCACTCCCTGGTTCTAGTAGTTATATGTTAGGTGGTGTTGTCTCTTATTCTCCTCTTGTAAAAGAGAATGTCTTAGGCGTAAAAGAGAGAACTGTTGAGTCTTTTGGTGTTGTCTCAGAAGAGTGTGCTAAAGAGATGGCAGATGGCGTAAGAAGAATAATATCATCTGATTATAGTTTTTCAATTACTGGTGTTGCTGGCCCAGATAAAAGTGAGAATAAAGAGGTAGGTACTGTTTGTTTTGGTTTTAGTGGACTAAATAGAAAGAGTGAGACAGTTACTGTTTTTCTTCCTTCTTGGGGACGTGATAGCATTAGGCGACGCTCTGCTGTAATTGCTTTCATTCTTATGAGAGCCTTCATTAATGGTGAGGATATAAGATCTATAGTCGATACATGGAAGGTTTTTTAACATGGTTTATTCACAAAAAGATGTAAACCTACACACTCATACTCTTTTTTCTCATCATGGAAGTGGAATGCCTCTTGATTATGTTGGAAAAGCAAGAGAAGCAGGATTGAAGGTGTTAGGTTTTAGTGAGCATCTACCTCTTCCTTACTATTTTCCATTTGATAGAATGGAAAATAATGAAGTGACTGAGTACAAAGAAAGTGTTAGGGCAATAAAAGACGAAAAGGTCATAGTATTACTTGGTGGAGAATGTGATTGGAATAAAAGCCTTTATTCATACTATAAGGATGAATTCTTATCACGACTTAACTTTGATTATCTTATAGGTTCTGTTCATTATGTAAAAGGAAAGGATGGAAACTTTGAATATGCAGGAAGTAAAGATGCAAAGGACTTTGATCTAAAGAGCTATGTTGATATGTATTGCTCTCTTCTTTCGTCACATCTCTTCTTATATGGTTGTCACCCTGATTTGTTTGTTTCGTCTTTTTCTTCTTGGAATAAGGATTTGGAGGCTGCTTCTCGTGATATTATAACATGTGCTAAAGAAAACGATATGCCATTAGAGATTAATGGAAATGGTTTTTGTAAGCCTCTTGTTATGCGTGAAGGGAAAGAGGAGTATCTCTATCCTAAGAAAGAATTTTGGATGATGGCTAAAGATGAAGGCATAAAGACAGTAACGGCATCAGATGCCCATATGCCTAATAGAGTATATGGCTATGATAAAGCTTTACTTTTTGCCTCCTCCCTCTCTATAACATTCTCTGAATATGAAATAGATGAAGAGAAGAGGACAATTAAGATTATTTAATTTGTCGATGTTGATTTAACTGAGCTTATCTTTACTAAGTAGCAAACGTAAGAGAAACCAATCATCAATGCAGCAACTAAAGCTGTTAGGAATAGCTCAAGTGATGTTTCTATCGTCTCAGATACAGAAAAAACATCGCTTACAATCGAAAGAGAAACAGCTCTATGAGTAGTACTGTTTGTCAAAGCATCTTGCAAGTCTAAAAATAGGTAGAGAGCAACTCCACATACTAAGACGCTCAAAGGGGGCTTACATGTAGTACATAGAGAAGAGCACAATAGTCCGATTGCATATGCAAAAACAAAATAGACTAGATACCTAATGAGCAAAAATAAAAATGAAGATTCGCTCATTTGAACTAAGAACTCTTTCGATATTAGCATTACAACACCAAGTACTATTGTTCCCAATACAATTGTTGAGAGACTTACTAATACTGTTTTCCAGAAAGCTTTAGTTCTTGTGCATCCAAATAGCATAAGAGACCTAATGTATTGCACTGAGAGTGCTCCAATGCAAATAAATGTGATAAAGAGCACAGAAGAGAGTAGTACAGGTGGTACAAATGTGTAGAAGATTTCAAGAGGGATACTCTTGTCGATAATTCTGAAAATGAGAGGCAATAGAGCATAAGAGCTAATTAAGCAAATAGCTGCAGCTATAGCCGATGCAAGCGTCATATCTTTAAAAATAATTCTTTCTTTAATTTTCATAGTCGTTATCCTTAGTTAATTCAATGAAGTATTTCTGTAAATCTACAGGCGTAATTGAGAGACGATCAGAAGATTCTATCTTACCTTTCACAAGAACAACTCGTTTGCCAAGTCTGATGGTAGATGAGATAACCTTACATTCTTTAAGTGCTTTCTCTACATCTTCTTCTGTTCCACTGACAAGGAATAGATTTTCTAGCATCTTTTCTTTGTCGCCACTCTCGATAACTTTTCCATTGTTAATGATGATTACTTCATCAACTAGAGGTTCAATTTCATCGATTAAATGTGTTGCAATGATGAAACATCTGTCTGGTGAAAATGAAGCTAAAAGCTTCTCATAGAAGAGCTCTCTGTGATTAGCATCAAGGCCTAGAATAGGCTCATCAAAGAAAACAAACTTTGCGTATGATGATAGTGCCAAGATATCTTTAAAGATTGTTCTATAGCCAGTTGATAGCTTATCCCATTTTTTGTTTTCATTTAAATGGAACTCTTTACATAATTGCAGTGCTTTTTCTTTACTTCCTGCTTCCATGTCGTCCATAAGGGTTAAAATGTTCTTTATAGACATTGATGGGAACATGTTGTCTTCACTAGAAATAAAGATGTTTTTAAATAGTTTTGAAGATGAAGTGAGCTTTTCTCCATCTAATGTAATTATGCCTTCGTCTTGAAATATTCTATTTCCAATAGTCTTTATTAATGTGCTCTTTCCTGCGCCATTACGACCAAATAATCCGACTATATGACCTGAAGAAAAAGAACATGTTACGCCATCTACGGCTTTTACCTTACCATAGTGTTTAATGACATTGTTACAATCAAGCTTCATTGCTTTCCTCCTTGTTAATCATTTCAATAATTTCATCTTTCGATAAAGATAGCTTCTTAGCTTCCTTGATTAGAGGAGCTACATAGCTAGAACAGAAACTATTCTTTCTTTCCTCTGTAATTTTTTTCTTTGCATTTGCTTTGACAAACATTCCAATTCCCCGTTTCTTTTCTATTAAATCTTCTTGTAAGAGTATGTTCATTGCCTTTAAAACTGTTGCTGGATTTATGTGCAGAACAACACTAAGCTCAGTTGTAGAAGGGATTGCTGTCCCTTCTTTGTAGATTCCTAGAAAAATGTCATCTTTAAGTAGCTGTGCTAGTTGAAGATATATAGGACTATCTTCTGTAAAAGTGTAAATCATTCTCCTCCTTTGTTGGTTAGTTACTCAACTAACTAACTAAATAACACTTTATGATTTTAATGTCAATACTCTTTTACCTATGGACTATATTGTTGACAAAAATAGAATTGACTGTTTAAAATTCCACTATATATAAAAAGGGTAGATAGTTATCCCAATCAAAATTTTTTCTTTTTATTAATATTTTGCATAATTCATACTTAATATAACTAAGAGGTACCGATGTCCTCAGACATTAAAGAAGATGTTGTGGAAGAAAAACCACAAGAAACAGAAGTAAAAAAGAAGGTTACAGTTAAAGTTCCAACTAAAAGAAGAGTTACGATTAAAAAGAGAGTAGAAGTTAAAGAAGAAGAGGCTAGTCCTAGCGAGAAAACTACTACAGATGATGTAACTACAGAAAAAGAGAATAAACCAGCCAAAATAACAAAAAAGAGAGAGCATACTTCTCATCCTAGGGCGAAAAAACATAAAGAAGAGAGTAAAAGTGAAGAGCTTCCTCTCTTTCAAGAAACAATAGCTCCTTTAGAAAATGAAGAAGTCTCTGTTACAATCAATGAGGACAAAACAAACTCTGAAGAGAAAATAGAGCCAATTACAATCACAGAAGAGATTGTTCCGCTTCCTTCTTCTGAAGATGAGAAGAGAGAAGATGAGCCTTCTATTGACGAAGAAGGTGTTGCTAGCGAAAAAACAGAAGAAAGCACCACAGAGGAAGAGAAGAAGAGCGAGCAGAAGAAGGATAAATACTCTAGAGACGGAAGAAACAAGTTTAAGAATAAGAAAGAAAGGAGAGTCGTTGAGGAGATTCCTCCTGAGATAAACTTAGACGAAAATCCAGATGCTCCACAGCTTTTTATTTCTGTCCTTACTGCACTTCCTTTAGATGCAATAAGAAATAAGGCAAAAGAAGCAGGGCTAAGTGAAGATGTAATTCTTGATTGTAGAAAGCAAGAGTTGATTATAAGAATTCTTCGTCACCATTCATCTCTTGGTGGTGCCCTTATGGTTGAAGGCGTCCTTGAGACTCTTAATGAAGGTGGCTATGGCTACATCCGCTATTCTGTTAACAACTACCTTCCAGGCTCTGATGATGTATATATTTCAAGCTCAACAATTAAAAGTGTCGGCCTAAGAACTGGAGACACTGTTCTTGCTCAGATAAGAGCTCCAAGAGAAAATGAAAAGTACGCTTCTGTTGTAAGAGTATTAAAGGTAAATGGCGAAGAGCCTAAGATGGCAAAGCTTCGTGCTCCATTTGACTCTCTTACTCCTTTATTCCCAGATGAAAGACTTAATCTTGAAATCGTAGAAGAAGGAAAGAAATCTGATCTATCAACAAGAGTTGTTGATTTGTTCTGTCCAATTGGAAAAGGTCAACGTTCTTTGATTGTTGCACCACCAAGAACAGGTAAGACAGTCCTCATGCAGAAGATTGCTAATGCTATTACTTATAATCATCCTGAAGTTATATTGATGATTCTTCTTGTTGATGAAAGACCTGAAGAAGTAACAGACATGAAGCGAAATGTTAAGGCAGAGGTTGTTGCTTCAACATTTGACGAACAAGCTACACACCATGTACAGGTTGCAGAGATGGTAATAGAGAAGGCTAAGCGTCTTGTTGAATATAAGAAGGATGTAGTTATTCTACTTGACTCAATCACAAGACTTGCTCGTGCTTATAACCAGACAGTTCCAGCTTCTGGCAAGATTCTTTCTGGTGGTGTTGATTCTAATGCTCTACATAAGCCTAAGAGATTCTTTGGCGCTGCAAGAAATATTGAGAATGGCGGAAGCTTAACAATTATTTCAACAGCATTAATTGAAACAGGAAGCAGAATGGATGAAGTCATCTTTGAAGAATTCAAGGGCACAGGTAACAATGAAATTGTTCTTGATAGAAAGATGGCAGATAACAGAAAATTCCCTGCAATAAATATTAAGAAGAGTGGAACAAGAAGGGATGATCTTCTTCTTGATGAATCTGTTCTAGCTAGAGTTTTCTTACTTCGCTCATCCTTTGGTAATCTTGATGATATTGACATGTCTGTAGACATCATTGACAAAATGGCGAAAACGAACAACAATAAGGAGTTCCTGAACTCGATGAATACTCCAGTTCGGGGTTAAATTGAAATTCCTTGTCTGTGAAAGCAGACAAAGCATATAAGGAGAAAAAAATGAAAAAGGGAATCCACCCAAATTACGAGTTAAAGGAAATCCGTTGCTCATGTGGTAACGTAATTAAGACAAAGACAACTGCTAAGAGTCTCAACGTTGAAATCTGTTCAGCATGCCACCCATTCTTCACAGGCACACAGAAGCTTGTTGACACAACTGGAAGAGTTGAAAGATTCAATAAGAGATACGGAAGAACATCAAATAACTAATCTTCCTTACTTTTATAATACAGGCCGTAGAGCAATCTATGGTCTTTTTTTTATCGATAGATTTTTCAAGAAATTAATTTGCCTTTTTGGTTTCTAACTAAGATAATAATTAAAAAGGAGATAAATTTTTTGCAAGAGGTTACTGCTGCCCATAAACGAGAATTTGAAGAGGAACCAGAGATTATTATCAGCGTTCCTCAGCCAACAACAATTATTGGGAGTTTTTCAGATTATATAAGAGGTTGGAGTTTAATTTGCAACATTGAGGATGGACTTACTGTTGCAATTTCTCGTCGACAAGATACAACAGTTAGATTGTTAAATACAAGCAAACAAGATAAGAAAAAGTTTGTCGTCGCATCATCTAAATATCGCAGGGAAGATAAATGGGCAAACGCTGCTAAGGCAATTTTTAGTACATTAAACAAGCAAGGCTTAAAGATATGTGGATGCAACATAACGCTAGCGGGAAGGGGAGCTTCAACATCGAACTATAGCATATCTTCTGAAATATTTGCTGCTCTTCTTTTTGGTCTCAATAAGCTTTTTTCATTTTCTTTTGATACTAATAGACTATTCTCAATTGCATTAAGTGCATCTTCTTTTTTTCCATCCTCTTGTGTTAGATATCGTGATTTATGGGTGCTTTTTTTTGCAGAAAAAGACAAAGTTTATCTATTTGATGAAAAGAAACAAAATGCAAAGGGTATTTGTTATTCAATTAAACCTGAATTAAGTTACGTCTTTGACTCTTCTTTGCCATACTCTATTCTTACTCCTGAATATGATGAATTTAGGTCTATTCTTCCTGAACTTGTAGAGAAAATTAACGAAATCACTCCTAAAGGAGCGGAATTTAGAGATTTAACAGAGAAAGAGGTGAGATGCTACACATCATCTCTTCCAGATAGAACAAGACGTTTTATAACCTTCCTTTCTCTTTCAAACGAATATGCGAAAAGAGCCTTTGAAGCAATTAGCCGATCTGAAGGAGTTGCTCTAGGTAAAATTCTATCTCTTTCTCAAAGATCGATAATCTTTAACGCAGAACTGACAAGTCCTGAACTTGATTGGATCTTCCGACGATGCCAGGAAAGTGTATCTGTAATAGGAATGTCTTCTATAGATATTGGCATCGCCTCTTCGTTTTTATGCATAGTTGACGAAAAAAGTGAGTTCCCTAATAATCAAAGAGTTGAAGAGTATGAGAGGATTTTTGGTTTTCATCCTGAAAAGAGGCTTTTTCATCCAGTTTCTTCTCTCTTCTCTAAATAAGGGTTATAAATGCACATTTTATTAGTTAATGATGACGGTTATAAGGCCGAGGGCATTAATACGCTTTTTAGCGTACTTACATCATTTGGTCATGATGTTTATATAATTGCACCACATACAGAACAGAGTGCAAAATCTCATGCAATGACAGTTATTGGCGATGTTACCATCTATAAACATGATGAACATCACTACTCATTGGAAGGAACTCCTGCTGATTGTGTAATAATTCCACTTCAGGCTGAGATATTGCCGTTTAAGCCGGATGTTGTTATTAGTGGTATAAACCATGGCTATAATCTCTCTTCTGATACTATCTATTCAGGAACATGTGGGGCAGCACGACAAGCCCAAATGTATGGGTATCCAGCAATAGCAATCTCTGCAAACAAAGACAATGACGGCAAATATGACTTTGTCTCTCCTTCAAAGTATTTAGCTACTAAGCTCGAAAACTTTGTTTCGATTTTGGATGGGGAGTCTTTTTTAAGCTTAAATTTTCCTCCTCATTGGAATGGTAGAGTTGAAAAAGCAAGTCTTGGTGTTTTTGAATATAATGATGACTACAAGATAACAGAGGATGGCGACAAGCTCATCTTAAAATGTTCTGGATGCAAAACTCATTGGCTTAATAGAGACGATAAAAATCTCTATCCTGGCGATAATGAGTTATGTGAAAAGGCAATTGCAACTGCCACAATTATCAACATTCATCCATCCTATGATATAGGGAGAATGAATAAGCTCATTCTGTAATGGTAAGTTGTATTTAACCTTGACGCTCAAGAGTAGAAAGAATTACCTTACGTGTATAAGGAATATTAAAAATGGGTAGAATTGTCTATCTTGACAACAATGCTACGACCCAGATGGCAGATGAGGTCATACAGATTATGGCAGACAATGCCTCTCTCTATGGAAATGCCTCTAGTATGCACACTCTTGGACGTGATTCTATGAGTGGAATTACTTGGGCGAGAGAGATGGTTGCAGCACTTATAAATTCGGATCCCGGTGAGATTTATTTCAACTCCGGTGCCTCAGAGTCTAACAACACAGTCTTTAACATTTTTAGAGACCGTATTGATGAGAAGAACAAGCGAAATAGAATTCTTCTTTCGTCTGTTGAACATCCTGCTTCTATTGAAACAGCAAAATATCTCATCAAAAAAGGCTACAAAGTTGAGTTTGTTCCTGTTGATTCAATAGGAGAGCTAAGGCTAGATAAACTCTCAGAGATGATGGGGGATGATGTCTGTCTTCTTTCTGTAATGACAGGAAACAACGAGAGTGGAGTTATTCAGCCTGTAAAAGAAGCTGCTTCTATAGCACATAAATGGGGAGCTTATTTTCATACTGATGCAACTCAAGCCATTGGAAAGATTAAGGTCGATGTAAAAGACATTGATGCAGATTATCTATCTATGTCTGGTCATAAATTCTATGGTCCTAAGGGTGTTGGTGTCTTATATGCCAAGAAAGGTGTTCCATTCACTCCATTTGTGCATGGTGGACACCAAGAAAAGGGCTTAAGAGCTGGCACATACAACAACCAAGCTATCATCGGACTTGGAAAGGCTGCAGAGCTTGCAAGACTAAACTTGGACAAAGAGAGAGAAAAGCTTTGGACCCTCCGTGAGATGCTTAGAAAGGGTATTGAAGAAAGAATTCCTAATGTGGTTGTAAATGGAACAAATGATAAAAATAAGTGTCTTCCAGGAACACTTAATGTTTCTTTCCCATCAGCAGAAGGAGAATCTATTCTTCTTTACTTAGATTTAGAGGGCATTGAGGTTTCAACTGGTAGTGCGTGTGCATCAGGTTCTCTTGAACCAAGCTATGTCTTATTAGCTGCAGGATTAGATGTTGAGCTAGCTCATGGCTCAATTAGATTCTCACTAGGAAGGTACAATACTGAAGAGGATATTCGCTATACACTTGAGAAGTTACCTCCAATAATCGAAAGAATCAGAAAGATGAGCACAAGGAAGTAGAAAATGGCTAATAGTTTTATGGCCCAGTGGGTTTATACAGATACAGTAAAGGATCATTTCATGAATCCTAGAAACCTTTGGAAAGAAGGAGAAGACTTCGTTCCAGATGGAGTTGGCGAAGTTGGTTCTTTAGCTTGTGGAGACCAGATGAGAGTCGGCATAAAGGTTAAAGACAATAAGATTACAGACCTTAGATGGCTTACATATGGCTGTGCTAGTGCTATAGCATCTACATCTATGATGAGTGAAATGGCTATTGGTATGACACTTAAGGATGCTTATAACATTACACCAAAGGCTATTATGGATAAGCTTGGCGGTCTTCCTGAGCATAAGTTCCATTGTTCTGTTCTCGGAGATAAGGCTCTTAGAGCTGCTATTGATGATTATTTAGAAAAGAATAACTTGCCTAATCCATACAAGAATAATACGGCAACTATCATCTGTGAGTGTAAAGGTGTTACTGATCAGATGATTGAAGACCTTGTTAAAGAGGACAAAGTTAAGAACCTTGATGATTTGATGAGGCTAACAGGTGCTGGAACAGGTTGTGGAAAATGCCGAGAAAAACTAAAGGCACAGATTGAAGAATCCATGCACATCTTAGGAAAGTAAATTGAGTAGCTACTATAAAGATACTATTAAGGACGCCCTTTACCCTAAAAAAAAGGGCGTTCTTGCTAAGAGCAATAAATATGTTGTTGCCACAACGCCTAAGCCTATGACAAAGGGGGAAATAAGGGCACTGAGGCTTTCCCTTAGTCTTTCTATCTCGCTATTTGCTTCTGCTTTTAATGTGTCGAACAAAACAGTTGAAGCATGGGAGTGTGGAACAAATAGTCCCTCTGGCGCAGCTTTAAGGCTAATGAGAATGGTAGAAAAAAACCCCGACATCTTGTTTGAATGCGGGGCATTAGAAGATAAGACAGCTCTACGATAGTAAGAAAGCTGAGCCACCAATGAATTCTCTTAAGATAGAGTCTGGTGGAACAAGCTCTGGTGAGATTGGGTTAATAAGCTCTAAAAATCCCATAAGTCTACGAGCTGTTGTATATGCTTTTCCCTCTTCGAGTGTTACTGATCTTAGCAGTGGCATGATATATGGATACAAAACACCAAGCTCATACTCAAGTGCGCTATTAATCATAACATCAGCATTATTTTGATAAGGGAAAAGTAAATTTTTCTCTTCTTCCTCGATATCTGACCACTCATTAATAACTTGGCTTGGCCTAATGTCACGTAGCCTACATTCTTTTACAATTCGTCTTATTAGACGATTGTCTCTTGTTGA
This sequence comes from Spirochaetales bacterium UBA4629, assembly GCA_002406055.1. Taxonomy (GTDB): domain Bacteria; phylum Spirochaetota; class Spirochaetia; order Sphaerochaetales; family Sphaerochaetaceae; genus Ornithospirochaeta. The sequence goes on along the minus strand of DHMZ01000098.1, from coordinate 18,585 downwards.
TATGCTAGACATAGTATCGAGATTAAGTTGCGTTAAAGCAGATACATATATTCTATATATCTCATTCTCATTTAATCCAGGTATTAGATTTTCATTGAGAGTCTGTACACCTTCAATAACGAGAATTGTATTCTCTTCCATTTTGGCTTTTTGAGTTCTAAATAGCCTCTTTTTATCATTATCGCTACTACTTAGTGTTACTTCTTTACCTTTTAATAGAGTTCTTACTTCTTCTTGGAGAAGGGTTACATCTACAAACGAGTTACCACCATCATCATTTTTTCTGTAGTCATCTAGACTAAGCATGATAGGGGAGTAGCCCTGAATTTTTAGTTCAGCACAGAGCTTAAGGCCACATGTTTTCTTTCCAGAGCAAGCAGGACCAGAAATAAAGGCAATCTTTACTCCTCCTTTTTCTTTTATAAGTTCTGCTACATGATAGAAAGATCTTCTTTGCAATGTTTCTGATAAAACAATTACCTCTCTTATTTTTCCGCTTGCTTCCTTTAAATTGAGAGAACCAAGACTATCAACATCAAGGATGCAAGCTTTACTTCTTGCATCTTCAAAGACACTAAAAAGTAGTGGATTATCTTGGAATGCCATCATTGAGTTCATTTGCCTAGATTGAGGGTATCTTAAAAGCATTCCTTCACCGTATTCCATTAAATCCCAAACAGAGAGAAGAGAAAGGGAAGGAAGAAGAGGTTCATAGTAGACGCTACGACAGTTACCTAATCTATTAAAGGTATAAGCACCATCATTACGTGATAAGAGCAGGTCTTTTGTTTCTTTTAGTCCTCTTTCATCTACATAGCTTAATGATTGCTTTGAACTTAAACGTTCAATGTCGACGATAAGATCATCATTAATTGCATCTTGCATTGCGTTTTTCAGCTTTTTAATATCGGCCTTAGCTTTATCTCTATAGTAAAAATAATATCCATCTCCAAGAGAGTGACCAGAAACTAAGGTCCTATCTGGGTAAACAATGCTTGAGGCATATGAGAGCAAAAAGCAAAGTGTTTTTCTATATACAGCTCGTCCATCCCTGCTATTTAGGTAAACAAGATCTATTACTGCATTTTCTTCTATTTCAGATTGGAGAGACCTTAATTCTCCATTTACAATTGCAGCAACAGGAGGGTTATCATAATATTTGTTTTTTTTCTGTTTCCCGAGTAGATAAACAATCTTGACTGAAGATTTTTCCATGAAGGTATCTGTTTTGACACCATTGAATAGAATAGTATTCTTTTCCATTTTGACCTCAAAAAAAGTATAAATGGAATTAGAGAAAAAAGCATTAACAATAGTCCAAGTAAATAAAAGACAGTATAATATATGGCTATGGTTATACTCATCATCGATTTAAAGAGTGGCATTATTGAAGAGAAAGAATGGAAAGAGAGTTACAACGGTCTGCGTTGTAGCCTTGCTTTGTACAAGGAGTTTGGCAAAGACGCTCTTGTTATGTCATCGATTGAGGCAGAATCATTTACTGAGGGTAGCATTAGTCCTTGGCATATTGTTTGGTATTCAGAGATAACCAAGAAAATGGAGTTTTGTGCTGTTAATTATCCACATGGCTATTCTTTGTATAAGATGGGAATTAGCGCCATTGTTATAATTGGAAGGGCAGAGAAATTAAAATACATTACGCTTTCTCTCTCTAAGCGAGAGATTCTTCCTATAGAGAATATGAGAGAGGCTGAAAGCAAGAGCTTTGAAGCTATTATTTCGCCTATATCTGAAATATCTATTTCTACTGGTGTTGCTGCCGATAAAGGCGTTTTGTTTGGCACTATTCAATATAGAGGAAAAAATTTTCCTGGCTCAGGACTTGGGCATGCCTTCTATTTGCATAATCTAAAGGCAATAGTACTTCCAAACTATCCAATAGCAAACCAAAGCTCTGAAGGGGAAAAGGCACCACAGAAGAATCCCGAAAAGAATAGATTCTTTAGAATGGTAAAAAACTATGGAGAGTACTCCTTCATCCCATATTCACTTCGTTTGGGATGGGCTCCTATAAAGAACTATCAAAAAAGATTTGATCCTAGACTATATAGCTTAGATGGACGCAGCATGGCTGAAAAGTTTGGCAACTATCCAGATGGCTGTATGGGCTGCCTTATCTCTTGCTCACGTAGAACAAAGAAGGGAGATTCTCTTCCTTCTTGGAAAGATATCTTGCTTCTTGGTCCCAATATTGTTCTATTTGATCCTTACAACATTTATGCATTGTACGACAGGTGCATACTATGGGGTTTAGATGTCGCAACTGTAGGCGCTATTATAAGCTACATTCTTTATTCTTCGGATGAAGAAAAAAGTAAGTATAACTTAGATTTTTCTATAACATCTTTGACTAGTTTTATTGATAGACTTGCGAGTGGAGCGCTTCTTTCCAAAGGATTAGAAGACCTTCCTAATGCCATTCAGGGTTTTGATCACCGTCCAATAAGCTACGATTTAAGAGGTGCTTTTAGTGAAGCTCTTCTATATTCTCAAGGATTAGAAATGACACTTCCTGCAACGCTATTCTTTCCTAAGAAAAGGGTTGATGAAAGATGTAGTAGCATTTTTGCTCTCTATGAAACTATATATACACTAGCGCTTCTCTCTCTTGGCCATCCTCCATTTCTATCTTCAATTATTTATTGGTCAAAAGTCCCTGAAGTTGCCTTTCATGTTCCTTGTGTTGCAAGGTTTTTCTGCCGTCACTTTAATGCCTTTGGTCACAAGAGTGATGAACTCTTAGTTAGAGGTTTAGAAATATATAATGCACTTAATCTTTCTTGGCATAGTTCTCCGTATTACTTCTCATTTTGTAGTGAATCTGCCTTTGATTCATCTACTGTCCCTATTAAGAAGCTCCAAGATTATTACGATGAGGAAAAGTTGCATTTATTGATAACAGTTAAGTCAATTAAAGAGAGAATGGCTAAAAAGGATGGCGTAAATAAGCCAAAGGTTGGACCGCTAGATGAACGTGGAAGTGCTACAGATCCTGGATTAAAATAGATTATGTTGTCTTTCTTCCTTATGGAAGGAATATGAGTGTGTCCTGAAAAGATTATGTCAACAGATGAAATCTCTTCTAGTGGAAAATGTCCGTGTGTTACTAATACCCTTTTGCCATATATTTCTTTTCTGTAGATAAGGGGAGGAAATGGCAATGAACCATATTCATAGAATCTATCACAGTTACCTCTACAACCCTCAATTGAGAAAAAGATAGGATCATAAGGGTCGGGAGTTAAGTCTCCACAAGAAATAATGCTTTCAGAAGAGAATTGTCTCTTTATTTCTCTTATTCTTCTCATAGCTTCTTTTGCACCATGCACATCTGAAATAATAAGTGTGTTCCTTTCCATACCTAACATGCTCATTTATGTGTTATATTAATACTGAAGGAGTTCGCTATGGAAGAATTATGGCTAAAAATGGATGATGGGAAAAAGTTGTTCTACAGAGTATGGAGAGCAGACAATACAAAAGCTACTCTACATATCAATCATGGTATGGCTGAGCATAGCTTGCGCTATGACTTTTTAGCACGTAAGCTAAATGAGATTGGTATTACTGTTTTTTGCCAAGATCATAGAGGCCATGGAAAAACAAAAGAGAGTAGAGAAGAAGTTGGCTGGTTCGCAGAAAAAAATGGTTGGCAGAGAATCTGTTCTGATTCATGGGCTTTAGACCAGCAAATAATGTCAGAGTACAAGGATGTTCCACACTTTATCTTTGGTCACTCTATGGGTTCTTTCTTAGCGAGAACAAATTTAGCTTTGCATAGCGAGGCTTATAGAGCTGCTATTATTATGGGTAGTGGAAAAAGCAAAGGTATAGTAAGCAAGATTGGTAGGAAAATTGCCATTCACAGAGCTAAAAAATATGGTAGTCAGCATAAAGATGAGTATCTAAATAATCTTGCCATTGGTTCCTATTTGAAGAAATTTGATTATAGAACAGAGGGCCTTGTTTGTTGGCTTAGCTCATTAGATGAAGAGAGAAGAAAGTATGAAGAAGATGAAGACTGTGGCTTTATCTGTTCATCGCAATTCTATGCAGACTTAATTGAGGGTTTAGAGACAGCTAATAACAAAGAATTAATAAGCAAAATAAGAAAAGATATTCCTATTCTTTTCCTTAGTGGTGATATGGATCCTGTAGGAAATTATGGTAAGGGAGTTATTAAAGCTAGCTCTCTCTATAAAGATGCAGGCATCAAAGATGTTAGAGTAAAGCTCTACAAAGAAGGAAGGCATGAAATCTTAAATGATAAGATGCGTTCTGAGGTTGTTAGTGATATAATTTCCTTCTTAGAGGAGTTTTATTGATGAAGAAGCCGCTTAAGCTTCACTTAAAAGATATTAAAAACTGGCTTATAGACTACCTTCGGGTAGTCTTTAGTGCGTTAAAGAAGATAGGTTCAGATAACATAAGTATTCTTGCTTCAGGTATGGTATATTCCACACTTATTGCAATTGTTCCGTGTATTACCTTTTTGCTGTTTTTTCTTTCAGCATTTGGAGCTTCAGAGGGTTTTTTACAAGATGTAGAGAGATGGTTAATTGAGACGTTTGGTACCTCTGAAGGGAAGTTTGTTCTTGAAAAACTTACTGAGTTTTCAAAGAATGCAATGTCTCTTGGAATAGCTGGCTTAGTATCTTTTATCATCACAGGTCTCCTCCTTGCCGGAAAGGTTGACTCTGTAATAAACAACATCTTCCGTACCCGTCCTTCGAGTGGCCTGATGAAGCGCTATGGCAAGATTTTTATTTTCTTGATTGTATTAACTGTAGTTATAGCACTCTCTCTTTCTCTTGCTTCTGCTATAAGAGAGAAAGCCTATTCTTTTATGGGGATAAAGCTTGATTTAGGAATAGCTGAAATATTAATGGATAGATGGGGGCGTTATGGCCTAATCTTTCTCCTCTTTTTCTTTTTGCTTTACTTTATTCCAAATGTAAGAGTTAACTTTTCTTCTGCTATAGCTGGGTCTATTCTCGGAACTGTCACTATGTCTCTTTTCTACTTAATCTTTACTAATCTCATAACAACAACAGTAAAGTATTCAGTAATATATGGTTCTCTTGCCGCTATTCTTTTAGTACTTCTTTTTTTATATGTAACGTGGTACATAATTATAATAGTTGCTGAAACAACATATATATATCAATTTAGGCCAGAAAATGGCGAAGAAAATGGCTTTCCTCTTACTCCCGAGAGAGAGTTAGAAGAGGGATTGAGAATTCTAAAGCAGATAGCAATTAGTTTTGAAAAAGGCGAGGGAGGGATAGACGGAAAGTTACTAAGCTCACGTAGCAGAGTTACCTATTATCGTACTGATGTCTATCTTAAGGTTTTTATAGAGAGTGGATTTATAAAAGAGGTCTCTTCTGCATCTTTCATACTCTCTAGACCTAGTGAAAAAATTATGCTATCTGATGTTGTAGAAGCGTTGTTCTCTAGAAAGAGAAAAAGTACAGATCCTTCGGTTACTCTCTTTTTGAATAAAGGACTTTCTGGGATAAAAGGTATTTCTATAAAGGATTATAAATGATGTACATTGATGATGAAGAATTAACTCTAGACATTAGCCAAGATTTGCCTGACCCAAATAGGAATATAGTAAAGAAATGGAGAAGTGATTCTTTGGAGATACGCCTTATCCAGAATGGAATACCTCTTGGCTTTAACTCTGTTATGTCAATTCCTTGGGCTATTGTTGGAATGAGAGATGGTAAGTATATTGCATCCATTTCTATTGAAAGAGAAGATTTGAGGATTGTATCTCATTTAACAGGCGAGTCCGTAAAGCTATTGGCAGAAGAGTATGGAATAAGAGGATACTTAACAAATCCAGTTCTCGTAATCTATCGTGATGGAGAAAAAGAAAGAGTTGGTGAAATAACCATCTCTCTTAAGCAAGATGACACAGAGGCTTATCTCTTAGAGGCTTTTCTTGATTCTTTTGATATACCAGACGACGAAATTGAAGAAATATGAGTCAAATAAATTGTGGAATAATTGGCTCGTCTGTTGCTGCTTTTAGACACTCGCATGCTTTGAGTTTAGACTGCCACTTTTCTCTTAAAGCAATCTATTCTGAAGATGAGAAGGCAAGTATTCTAACAGCTAAAAGACATAAAATTGAGATTATTACTAAAGACAGTGAATATCTATTAGAGAATGAAGATATTGACTTAGTAGTATTAGCACTCCCGACTTCACTTCATCTTTCATTTACTTTATATGCCCTTTCTTTTTCAAAGATTGTTGTCGTTGAAAGCCCGATTGTTAGATCTCTTGTAGAATGGGAAAAAATATATAATGCTATTAATGATGGTGCATTTGTCTTTAATGGCAATTGCTTTTTGTACTCTCCTTTATTAAGGAAGATAAGAGGTCAAAAAGGTGAGTTTTCTCTTTATCTGGGTTACGCTTCAATTGAGAGAGAAGAAGCTTTAATAATAGCCCTTGAAACGTTAACTTTTCTTTTTGGTGATGTCTTATCTGTTACTGATAAGAGTTCTGATGAATTGGGGCTAAGCGCTTCTATAAGCTGTGCTCTCTCTTCTGGAAGAATTAGAATTATTAAAGATAGTTTTGATAGAGGGCTAAGTTTTTCTTTTAATGGAAAAGAAGAAATAGTAGATGAAAGTTTCTATTCCTCTATAGTTTTTCTTTATTCTCATGTCTATTCAATTTTGGAAAATGGTGGTGATAATTTACAAGAGATTGAATGCTCTAGAATGGCGCTAAATACAATAGAAACTTTTTTTTCCTAACTTGCGTAATATACGCTTTTTTTCTATATTCGTAGTATAGAGGGGAAGACAAGAAGGCAAGGAGTATTGCTATGGTTGAGAGTGAATCACGCCTTTTAGATATGATGAGTTCTTCTAAGGGTAAGGTTAAAGAAAAGGAAGAAAGAGTCTTAAAATATCTACTAGAGCATGAAGATGAGATACAAAACCTTTCTATTGCTGACATTGCAGAAAAAGCAGATGTAAGTAAGGCCACTGTTGTTAGATTCTGTAAGTCACTTAACTTTAACGGATTAAAAGACTTCAAAGTATGGTATGAAGCAGGAAAAAGTGTTTCTTACGGTCCTGTTGTTGCTCTTAATGGGTCCGAAAGTGAAGAAGAGACTCTTTCTTTGTTAAAAGATGGTGCAATAAAGACTATCGATAAAACCCTCTCAGGAAAGAATGTTGAGATAATTTCAAGCATTATTGAGAACATAAAAAGGCATGAAAAAATTGCGATATTAGGGGAGGAAAATGGTCCTTTCCCTACAATACTAAAGAATAAAATTAATAGAGCTTTTCCTGAAAAAGAAGTTATTACAAATACTGATAATTGTGATAGCATTCCATATGCCATTGTCTTCTCTTTAGAGGGAAATGACAGAAAGGCCATGGCAGCTCTCAGTTCTATTATTCTTGATGGCGGCTTGGTTGATGCTATTACTGCAAAGGAAGATTCTTTAATTGCTAAAGCATCTAGTAAAGCTCTTGTTGTTTCTGATGAGAATTTCCTAAAGAAAGATAGTCATCTCTTGGGCGAATTCTCTCTATACATGGTTATTAACTACATCGACACAATCTTAAGTTTGTAATGGATAAGAAGACTCTCGACTTTTATAACAACAATGCAGATAGATACTTTATCGAAACAAAGAGTACTTTTGTTGTTGATAGTCTAGAGAGTTTTCTTTCTTACATTCCTTATGGAGGTTATATTCTCGATTGCGGTTGTGGCAGTGGTCGAGATAGCCTCTATTTTTTAGAGCACGACTATAAAGTTGACAGTTTAGAAAAAAGCCATAATCTTGCTCAAAAAGCCTCTTTGTATATAGGTCAAAAAGTAATTGAAAAAGATTACTTACTCTTAGATAAAAGAGAAAAGTATGATGGAATTTGGGCACAAGCATCTCTATTGCATAACACAAAAGAAGACTTAGCCCTCTCTCTTAATGTTCTTACCAAGGCTCTCAAAAAGAATGGCTATTTCTATGCTTCGTTTCGTTATGGCGAAGATGAGAGGAGAGAAGGTGAGAGATGGTATATAAATATGACTGAAGAGAAAATAAAAAGTTACATTCCTTCTTCACTTGTTCTCATTAAAACTTGGCTTAGTAATGATGTTAGAGAAAACTACAACTACAGATGGATAAATTTCATCTTTCAAAAGGTCTGATTAATAATTTACTTCTGTAAGCCATTTATAAGCAGGGGATATATGTATAGTCCTTTCCTTTTCATAGTACTCTTTTTCTTCATGGTCTGTAATTATTAAAAGATTATTACATTTTGTAGCTTCAGATGCCAAAAGAAGACCTTTAATTTCTCGCTTTAATGTTTTTTCATTAGAAATATCATAAGAGACTTGGATAATTTGAATTACGGTTCTTCCTTTGCAAATAATGAAATCTGCTTCTCCTTTGTTTTCATCAAAGTAATAGATATCACATTCTTGAGGTTTAAAACGTCTGAGTAGTTCTATATATACAATCGTTTCTAATCTCCACCCCAAGTTTTCTCCTTCCATTGCATTTTCTCGATTGTTCATGAAGGCAACATCGACAGCATAGGCTTTTTCATCACGTATTCTGATTCGACTTTTAAATGAAAACTTGTGTAGGCTAGAAATTAAATAAGCGTTTTTTGCATAGCTTACGTAGTTTTCTGCTGTATGATCAGACCTTAGACCAAATTGATCCTTTAACTCGAGATAATTAATCTTTGAAGGGGCATTGTTTAAAAGGTGACTTACGATGTTTTCAAATGTTGTTTTGTAAGCAATCGAATATCTTTTTTCAATATCTTTTTTTACAATATTATCGACAAGCGTATTAACATATGTTTGTTTTCTTTTTTCGTTAATAAGTTCAGGCAGTCCTCCATCGTGCATATATGAGTCAAAAGCTACTCTTAATAATCCTTTTTCTTTTGTTGTGTTATGGAGAGTGCTTATTTTTTTGTATTCACAGTATTCATTGAAGGAAAAAGGGTAGAGTTCTGTTTTCATATGTCTACCTGTTAGATGGGTTGCTAACTCGCCACTAAGTAGTCTAGCATTTGAGCCTGTTATTAGAATATGCATACCATTGCGCAAAAGCCTATTTACAAATAAATACCACTCATCTATGTTTTGTATTTCATCAATAAAGAGATTTTCAAAATCTCCATATATTTTATATAAACTTTCAAGTACAAAATTTAAGTCGTCTGATTTTAAATTAGAAAGACGTTCATCATTAAAATTTATGTATGCAAACTTTAGGCCAGATTTCTTTATAATATTAAAACATAAAGATGATTTTCCACTTCTTCTGATTCCTATTATTACTTGTGCCATTGAACTTGTTAAATTTACAAGTTTTTCTTCTGGGCGAGAATAATAGTCACGATTTAAACTAATAAAAAATTCTTCTTTTTGATCAAAAAATAACTGACTCAATTATTTTTATATCCATAGTCCTAGAATATTGGATATTTTATTGATTGTAAACTTAGACTGCGATATTTTGCTGTTTTTAGGCATGCTAGACTGCGATATTTTTCTACTTTTAGTTATATCAGACTGCGATATTCTTCAATAAAAAATGGTCTACAAGGAATACCTATAGACCATCTATTTAGTCCCCCCTGGTGGACTTGAACCATCGACCAAAAGATTATGAGTCTTCTGCTCTAACCACTGAGCTAAAGGGGGATAGCTAAAGTAATCTAGCACAAATGGGCTAAATATTTCAACTACTACAGATATCTATTTTTCCTCTTCCTTTATTCTTTGAAATTGAAATAGAATAAATAGGTGGAGTGTCTATGAAAAAGCTATTTCTTTTTTTATTGGTTGTTTTAATTGGAATATCGAATGTATTTGCATCCAACTTGCATTTCGTTTTTGGTGATATGGCTCAGCATCCAGATATTCTCTATGGTTTTTTCCCTTCCTATGCTCTTCTTGGTGTTGGTTATGAATTACCTGAAATTATAGAAGGAAACAACACAGAGCTGCGTGTCTTAGTTGGAGAGGGCTACTCTCAGCGTCTGATGTGGCTTGACGAAGAGAGTGGAAAGAATAACTTTGATGATGGCTCTTGGGAGAGTAGAGATGCTCTAAGATTTAATGTTTGGATTAACGAGCTTTCTCTAAGATTCCTTCAAGGTTTTTTAAAGAGTCCTGTTGAAAACAAAGATTTATTAACTCTAACTTTGTTTTTAAATGGAAGATATGAGAAGTACAATAGTGGCTCATCTTTTGGTCCTTTTAACATAAAAGGAAACCTTACATCTATTGTTAGCGACGATTATAACAAAAAGATTTACCCTGAATTAAATGGAAAAGATAAGGCTCTTTTAGGTTTAGAGCTTGCTCTTTCTCTTAAGCTTGATTTGATGGAAGATACTCTTCATACAAATGATGGATTATGGGCAAGAGTTGACTATAAGTTAGGTCCAAAGTCTCTAAACTCAACTTTGTCAGGATACTCAGATTATTCATCTCTTACTTTTAATGTTGTTGGTGCTAAGACATTATATGAGTTAAAAAAGGAAAATAAGAGCATGTTCTCTATATCTCTTGTTGATAGGTTTAATTTTAACTATACAACAGGTAGTGCTGTTCCATCTTACGTCATTGGACCTGTATCTTTAGGTCGAAAAGTTAGAGGTTTTAATACCTATACATATCAAACAGAGTTTACAACTGTAAATAATTTAGATTTAAGATTTGTTGGTCCAGATGTTGGTATGGATAAAGTTGCTCCTAGACTTAATCTTTTTGTAGATGTTGGTTATGGTTGGGGTAATGTATTTAATACAAGTAGAAGTGAAGAGAATTTCCTTGCTTCTGTTGGTGCGCAGTTAGAGATGTCATTCTTCGATTTCATCGATCTTGGATATGAAGTTAACTATCTACTTGTTGATAGAGAAAAGTATACACAGAGCGGAAGAATAACAACTAACGTTACTTTCTTCTTAGATTTCTAAAGAAAAGGATATAAGTTTATATCTTTTGTCCATTTTTATTGTGATATAATTTAGCTTTGGTAAGGTAGTTAACTATCTGTGCTTTTATAAGGGAAAGGGGATGCTCAAGATATCTATTTGTGATGATGATGCTATAGAACGAAAAAAGATTTTCGATAATCTTAAAGTCTATATGGCACAGCACCCTGAACTTTATATTGAAAGCAGTGTCTTTTCTTCTGCTTTTGACACATTAGAGTCCTTTGAAAAAACAGGTGGCTCAGATATTCTTCTATTAGATATTTGTATGCCGGGGATGTTAGGAACTGAGCTAGCTCATGAAATAACTAACCTTAGCCCTAGTGTAGATATTATCTTTCTTACTACTAGTTCTGATTATGCAGTAGATGCATTTTCTCTGCATGTTGCAGATTATATTCAAAAACCATTTACTCAAGAAAGATTTAATGCTTCCTTAGATAGAGTTATTTCTTCTAGAAAGAGTAAAGCTTGGATTCTTGTTTCTTCTGAAGGAAAAATTCATCGTATAGCTATAGAAGAAATTTTATATGTAGAAACAAGAGATAAGCGCAGAGTCTTCTTCTTATCATCTGGAAAAAGCTTGGTTACATGGCTATCGTTTGAAGAAATCAAGGAAAGTCTCTTGGGCTATAGTAGCTTTGTGACATGTGGCGCCTCTTTTATTATAAATTTAAGCCATGCTTCCAATTTTACAGGGGTAAATTTGATTATGGAAAATGGCTCAATTATCCCTGTGCCACGACGATTGCGCTCTCAAATTAAAGAAGAGTTCTTTTCATACTACATAAATGAGGCAAAGCGATGATAAGAGTTATCGTAGTTACCTTCATTATTGTATTATCACTATTTGCTGTTCATCTATCTGCGGCATTATTAATGGAAGAGAGAAGATTTTCTTTGAAAAAAACAGCCTTCCTTTGGTGTCTAGCGGGAGTAGTGCTTTTTTTTGATTTAATACTGTGTTACAGCTTTTTACCTGAGTCAGCCAGACTTCCAGTTTCCTTGATGGTTTCTTATTTATATTATTGGGCAACGTTCATATATGCATCTGCAGATGGCTTTTGGAAAAAGTGTTATTTGTGGCTGTCCTATGGCTCTATCTTCTGTATTTCCTGGACTATTGCTACTTACGTATGTAGGTTCTTCTTTTTTAATATGCCAATGGCTACTATCTACATTATACGTAGTTTAATAAATATATTAATATGTTTGCCTCTTCTTTTCTTGTATAGAAAGTATGGCCGTCCATTAATAAAAGAGGTTAGTGGCTTTCGCTCCAAGAATTGGCGTTCAATGTGCGGCGTCTCCGTACTCTATTTCTTCGTTTTTGTTATTTTATTAACAAAAATAAAAATACAGCTGGAAATAGATTTAGATACACTAGTGCTTTTTTTACTAATTGTTCTTACATTTATTGCTGCAAATGTACTTTGTATTAGCAATATATACTATATGAAGAAAGAATCTAGGGATGAGCTTGTAAAGCAAAACATTGATTATTTGCTCTCCTATATAGAAAACGCAAGAAAAACAGAGGAAGAAAATCGTCGACTTAGACATGATATTCGTCACCATGATGAACAAATAGCTAGTATGGCAAGAGAAAATAATACGGAAGCTATTTTGAACTATCTTGGAGAAAAAAGGAAAGAGGATACATTTTCTCTTTACTCTCTTAATATTATGGTTAATTGTATTCTTTCATCTTATGCCCATAAGGCTAAAGAGGCCCAAATTGGATTTTTTGCCCAAGCAGATACTCCATCTGAGACAGAAATTGCTGACACTGACTTTGTTGCAATTTTGGCCAATCTTCTTGAGAATGCTCTTAATGCCTCAATTGAGATAATGACAACAGTACCCATTCAAACCTACATTAGAACTCTTGGCACTAAAACTGTAATTACTGTAAGTAATGGGTGTAAATCTAATCTAAAATTAGAGAATGGCTTGCCAGTTACTCGCTCTGTTGGCATAGACAGCATTATTTATTCTGCTAATCGATACAATGGAATAGTTAATTATAAGGTTGAAAACTCTATTTGTACTGTCTGTGTCATTCTCAACACAAACTAACCAATTTCGTAATTTTATTGACCAATTTCACCTTCACTGAAAATTTAAAAATTCACTATGTTATCATTCACTTATTTAAATAAGTGGGCACTATAGAGTGGATAAAAGAAAAAGCAGTTATATTTTCCAGAAAGACTCGGAGTTAATTGCTCCTGGGCAACATCTATTATACTTTCCTCTTGTTGTGGATTCTGTTAATGGTGATACTGTTATAGATGTTGATGGCAGAAGTTACATTGATTTTCTTTCAAGTGCATCTTCTCTGAATTTAGGTGGCGCGCATCCAACTATTAGCGAGGCTATTAAAAAACAAGTTGAAAAATGCACTCAATATTGTACTTGCTATTCTCTAAACCAACCTATGGTTGAATATGCAGAGAGACTTGCTTCTATATACCCAGGTAAAATTCCTAGCAAAATACTTTTTACTCTTTGCGGTTCTAGTGCCATAGATATGGCCTTTAATTTTGCTAAAGCATATACCAAACGCAATGAGATTATTAGTTTCAAAAATTCTTTTCATGGTAATACATATGCTTCTTCAAATATATCTGATATGGATAGGGGAAATTTTCCAATACTTAAAAACATTCATATTTTTAGTTATTTCTATGAAGATGATCCTGATATAAAAGATAATAACTACCTCGCTGAAATTGAAGAAGCCTTTAAAAATGGTCTTAACCCAAAAGATGTTGCTGCCGTCTTTATTGAACCAATACAGGGAGATGGTGGTTTAAGGCCAGCAAAAAAAGAGTTTATTCGGCAATTATATCTCTTATGTAAGAAGCATGGGATTCTCTTTATCTCGGACGAGGTTCAACAAGGTTTCTTTAGAAGCGGTTCTTGGTTTAGTATTGAACACTATAATGTAATTCCTGATGGAATTGTTTTGGGAAAGAGTCTTGGGGCAGGTTTGCCCCTAGGTGCTTTTATGGCAAGAAGTGAGATTATGGAGAGTCTCAATGCTGAGCTTTGTGCATCTACTATCGCTGGCTATCAGCTCGCATGTGCTACTGGTATTGCACAGTTCGATTACATGTGTTCAAAAGAATTTAAAAATATGCTGAAAAACAAGATTGAGCTTCTTTCATCACTTCAAAAAAATCTTGTCAGTAAAAGCAAAATGAAAGGAAGAATAAAAATAGTTGGTGAAGGCTTTTCATATGGCATTCAGATCTTTGATGAAGAAGGGAATAGAGACAGGCTTTCTGCCTTTAAAATTGCTTTTAGATGCTATGAAAAAGGTTTGTTACTTATTACTGTAGGTGGCAACACCCTTAGAATACAGCCTCCATTTTCGATTAGCATAGAGCATCTAAACAAAGGCTTTCAATTATTGGAAGATGCTATTTGTGATGTTAATTCTGGCTATGTCACAGATGAGATGCTCTATTTCTATAAAAGAAGATATCCAGAAATTAAGGATTATATCAAGGAGAATAAATAAATGGATTACTCATACCAAAGAAATGAGATAATCATTCGCAATAAGACTAGAGAATTCTTTGGCGTCGGTACAGTTGTAACTGCATCTTCGTACCTTGTGCTTGTTATAGACTTTATGCTCATCGGGTGGCTTCTAGGCGCGGATGCTGTTGCAGCAGCGGGGCTATGCGATAGTTTTATTGACTTAGCTGAGTTTCCTGGTTTTGTTATCTCATCTGGTGGGCCAATTCTTGCTTCAATTCTACTTGGAAAAAGGCAACATGATAGGGCTAATCAAGTATTCACTTTATCATTCATTTTAACGCTTATTGGTAGCCTTTTTTGTTGGATATTGCTTCCATTTTGTAATCTATGGGGTAGAGTTTTAACTAATAACGGACAAATTTCAGGCGAGGTATCTCGTTATGCTTTCTTTGTCCTATTATCATCTCCATTTGTTGGACTTGAGCTTGTTTTGTCTGAATTTGCTGTCTTAGATAATCATTCAAGTCTAGCTATGAAATCAATAGTAACAGCAAATATAGTGAATGTTATCTTAGATATAGTCTTCATGAAAGTGCTCTCGATGGGTGTTGCAGGTGCATCGCTAGCATCTCTAGTTGGCAATGCTATGGGAATAGTAGTATGTATGCCATATCTATTTTCAAAGAGTAGAACCTTCCATTTTTCTTTTGCATTTAAAGGATTAAAAAATGATTTAGTTGAACTCTTTAAATCTTGCACATCATTTGCAGTAGATAAGGTTAGTAGGATAATATCAGGTTTAATAGTTAACCTTCTATTAATGTATTTTACAGGCAATATTGGCGTTGCTCTCTATGCTCTTTACGGCAGATTAAAGTTCATTTTAAAGATATTTGCAGGTGGGGCTTTACAAACAATTTCTTCATTGGGAAGCATGCTCTATGGCGAAAGAGATTTTTTCGGCTTTAGAAAGATGACATCGCTTTTACTGAAGTACACTTATCTAATGGTTGCCATAATAGGAGTAGCATTGGTCCTTTTTTCTAAGCAATTTCTCCTTTCATATGGGATAGAACCATTAGATGGAACTGTTTTGGCATTCCGAATTATGCTTCTTAGTCTTCCTTTCTTTTGGCTTAATGATCTTCTTTCTCGCATTTATCCAAGTATTGAAAGACAAAACTTATCTGTTTTGTTGCTCTTTTTGCAAAACATGGTATTTAGAATATTTTTGCTCTTGATTGCTGCTTTTTTTATAACAAAAGTAAGCTTTGCTAGCCTTATCGTAGTAGCTATATGGTGCTTACTTGTTGAGTTCTTTTCTCTCTTATGCACTTTAATTTATGAGAAAAGACGATACAAGAATATAGCGATTCTCGATATGAAAAAATTTGTTGCACCAGAATGTCATACTTTTTCTATAAAAGGTAAAATTGAGGATGTAGATAATGTTCACCAAGAGATTGAAAGCTTTTGTAGTAAAAACGGAATTTCACGTAAGAAAGGAACTTTTTTAGCTCTTGCATTCGAAGAAGTTGTTTTATATATCATCAACCATAATAGTAAGATAGATACGATTGATATATGTCTATTTTTAGAGAATGGCAATATTGTTGTTCGCATAAGAGATAATGGTTCTCCCTTCAATCCACTTACCTTTGTTGATGAAGAAGATATTCTTCGATTAAACAATATTAATCTATTAGATAAGCTTACAAATCAAAAAGCATATACCCGAATTCTGAATATGAATAACACTGTCCTCTCTGTTAACTTAGAGGAGAGAAAAGATGAATGAACATGTTTTATTGCTCTCTCAAAAGTATCCTGCAATTGGAGAGCTAATTAAGAAGGAGGGAGGGACAACAATTAGTGATTATTTGAGGAAAATACGCCATTTTTCCCTTCCTTCTATTATGCCATCAAGTGATTTACTAGAAGAAGTACGTTCTTATTTCACGCCTTTCTTTGGCGACGAAAAAGCAGAGGAAGCTTCTCGTATTATTCAAGTTAATCGCTGTCTATCGACATCTAATCATCATCACTTTGCATCTGAATTTATGACTGTCCAAGAGACTATTTTGTATGATTCTTGGTTAAGAATACATGGTGAAGAATCTTCTGTTGTTCCTTTTTTTGCCGCATCAAACGTTAATCTTACAAATACTGTTTATCCTAGAGGGATGCTAATATATGATACTTTATCTCCTCAAGAATCTTTTCGTCTTCCTTTATATCATTGGAAGCTAAAACGTCAATGTGTTGCTGCCTTATATGGTATTAATAATGAAATGATTAATAGAGCCAAAGAAAGAATAGGGAAAGAAGTATTACTAAAAACAATTTCTAAAGGTATGGGAGATACTCTACTTAATCTTTGTGATGAAGTTTTTTTATCTGATGATGTCTTAAAATATGATTCTCTCAAAGATCAAACAACTGTTGTTAATGCCTTACTTTCACAAAAGTATTTTTTAGATAGAGAGCCAATGTATTTGTGGATGCCTCTTGAAACTATTGCTTCTCGACTCTTTTTGAGGGATATACAATATGAGGATGGCATCTTGTATAATATTCTTTTTAATAAAGAGTTAAGGTCATTGCTATTAGCGAATCTTGACGGTGTTTCTGGTTGTTGGACAGATTGTGGGGGAGGTACACATTTCTTTTGGGCTTTAGATAGCTCTGCAATACTATTTCCCCTTCATCTAAAAGAAAAGAATGGAGAGTTAGTTTTAATTGGAGAAAACTCTTTAAGAGAAGAGGTTGTTATTTCTTTTCAACGAGAATCACTTGAAGAAAAAATAGATGAGGGTGTGTTGCTTCCTGGATTATTTTTATCTTTCTTAGAGATCTATTTTCTTCGTGACTTTTCTGTTTTTGGAGGATACTATCAACCAACATATTTAAAGAAGATGTCTGATGGTCTAGTAAAAAGTCTTAGAAAAATGAATGTGTTTGAGAAAGAGGCCTCTATTATTGAAAAGAAAACTAATTATTTAAGTTTGGGGCTAACATATTTGTTAAGAAGTAATAATGAACGAAATTATCCTGTCTCAACAGCCGAATTATTAGAAGAACCAATAAAGACTCAATTAGTAGATGAGAAGCTTAAAATAACAACTATTGAAGATTCACTTATGCTTTTGCATTAGGTTAACACAACCAATTTCGAAATCATTGAGTCCAAATATGCTATTAGATACTGCCTAAAATCTCTTTTATCATAAAATTGTTCATTGCAAAGAAGAGGGTGCAATATGTTAATAAAAGAGTCTATAGATTTTTCTGGTATGGAAAAAGCATTGGATTTTATTGATGTTCAACTCGATAAAATACGATTGGAAAAAAAAGAAAAAACTAAGGCACGGTTACTTTGTGAGGAAGTTATGACTAGCCTCATTTCTCACAGCAATAAAGACGCAAAATATATGACTGTAAAAGTGCGTAGATGGCTAGGTGAAGTAATAGTTGAGATTTCAGTGCCGGGTAATTCTTATGATTTTTCTCGAAGTTTGGAGTTTGGCTCTGAAATTAATGTCGATGAAATGGATAATGATGTTGAAAATGCAATAAGAGGTATGATTATTCGCTCTTTTGCTTCTGATCTAAAATACCATAATCAAGCTAATACCAATTCTGTTCGTATGACAGTGGTTCGTTCTAATAAGAGACAGCTTTATTACACCCTAGGGGCATTGATAGCCGCAATTATAACAGGATTAATAATGAAAATTATTTGTCCTAGTGGTGTTACAGAGATTCTTAACTCTAACATCTTCTCGCCAATTAAGACTATGTTTATGAATAGCTTGAAGATGGTTGTTGCTCCTGTAGTTTTTTTCTCAATAATCTCAGCTTTTAGTCAATTTGGAAATCTATCTGAGATAGGAAAAATAGGTGGAAAGATTATTGCGTTATATCTCATTACGACAGTTATTGCTTCATTAGTTGGGATAGCCATTGGTATTTCTATAAAGATCTCTCCTCAAACCCTTATAGAGGGGGCTTCTACTGCTAGTAATGTAGTAGCGCAAAATGTTCATATATCGATAAAAGATAT
>DHMZ01000024.1 GCA_002406055.1 Spirochaetales bacterium UBA4629 | reverse complement strand
TGTCAGGATAAAATCAAAGAAAAATAAGAGATTAGAAGAAAAAACTAAATAAATGATTAGAACTAAGATAATTCTTTAACAGTGTGTATAATTACCTTGCTTTTGACATAAAAAATGAGGCTAAACACAACTAGTGCCCAGCCCCAAAAAGAAAGGAGATCAAAACAAAGGAGTTAATAGAGTAGATATCATAACTAGATAAGAAAAAACTAAAGAGAATAGAGAATAGATTTTTTCTTTCTTTTGACTACTTTGATAAAAAGGAAAAGATAAAGCGAGTATAACGAAAGAGAGTAGAGCACTTTTAGCATTAATTCCAAAATATGATTTACTAATGATAAAAGAGCTAATTCCCCATGGAAGAAGCCATGCAAGGATGAGGTTTACAGCGTTTAACAGTTTTCTTAATTCTTTTTCTTTCTTTTCTCTCTCTGTGGCGTCAAAGAATGTGTACATTTCTCTTACTTCTGAATAGGTCATCTTTTTATCTCCTTATGATGACCTTAGAATAAAGCTATCACTAGGTCAGTTAGTGTCCTAGTGATAATTTTTTTTACTATTTTATTGTTTTTCTTAATTTTTCGACTGTTCCCATGTCAACTTTTTCCCATGGAAAAGAAGGAAAGCCAAAGTGACCGTAACGTGCAGTTCCAGCAAAAATAGGGGAGCGTAAAGAAAGTGCATTAATAATTCCATTTGGCGTTAAGTCAAATGAAGACCTAATAAAGGCAACAAGGCTTTCTTCGCTATAATCTTTTCTGTCTGTTTCAACATGAATAGAAACAGGTTCTTCTACACCAATTGCATATGAAAGCTGTATTTCGCAAGTATTAAAGAGGCCAGAACTAACAATTGTTTTTGCTATTTTACGTGCCATGTAAGAAGCAGAGCGATCGACTTTTGTTCCGTCCTTTCCACTAAATGCACCACCTCCATGATGTGCATAACCTCCGTAGGTATCAACAATTATCTTTCTTCCAGTAAGGCCTGTATCTGCGGCAGGTCCTCCAAGCACAAATCGTCCAGTTGGGTTAATATAGAACTTAGTTTCATCTGTTATTAGAGAATTATCTATCGTAGCTAAGATTAGGTTTTCTTTTAAATCTTTTCTTAAATCCTCTATTGCAATTTCTTCTGAATGCTGTGCAGAAAGTACTATTGTATCTATATTTTTTGCCTTTCCATTTTCATACAAAATAGTTACTTGGCTCTTTCCATCGGGTCTTAGATAGCTTCCTTTTTTTGTTTTTCTATAGTTATCTAAAGCTATTATCAAGCTTCTTGCTTTCTCAAGAGCAAGTGGCATAAAAGAGCTTGTTTCATTTGTAGCATAGCCAAACATCATGCCCTGGTCGCCAGCTCCGTCTTTATCAACGCCTAACGCAATGTCCGCTGACTGGTTATGTAAACGAACTTCAATTTTGCTTTCATCAGAAAAACCTAGAGTAGGGTCTGTATAACCAATTTCTCTAATCTTGTTTCTGATAATTCTTTCTTCATCTATGTGCGCCTTTGTTGTCACTTCTCCAAATACACGACAGAGATTGCTTTCAACTGTTGTTTCCGCTGCACAACGTGAAGTTGGGTCTTGTTCTAATAGCGCATCTAGAATTGAATCTGAGATTTGATCTGCAACTTTGTCTGGATGACCTGGAGCTACAGATTCTGATGTAAAATAACTTTTCATTTGCTTCTCCTTTTCCATAGAGAAGCTCTTTGTCCCATCTGATGGGCAATAAAAAATAACCCATCGTTCAAGCTTTAGCACCTTTCTTTTGTAGGTTGCTGTACGGTCATAGGGCTTGTCCCTCGCGTACTCTCTATGGATGGATTTACTATATCAAAAGCGTAAAATAAAGGCAATAAAAAAGGGAGAAGTCTGTCCTCTTCTCCCTTTAAGCGATTACTTTTTGTGACAAGTTCCAGAGCAGGGGCAACCCACACATCCAGATGAGCACCCACCGCCTTTCTTTTTACTTTTCCTTATTGAAAGAATAATAGCTAATACAATTAAAACTAAAACCAATAAAACAAGGAAAGTACCTAAATTCATATTTAATTAACCTTCTTTTCTTCGCTACTCTTCTTTATAAATAGCATATATATGAATAATGCTACTACAAGTAGAGAGAGAATAAACATAAATACATTACCTCTTCCTGTAAACATATTACCAAACTGTGTAACAACAAATGCAGCAAGGTAAGCATATCCACATTCCCAACCAATTGCAGCCCAAGTCCACTTAGAACTGTTCATTTCTCTCTTTATAGCACCCATAGCTGCAAAGCATGGAGCACAAAGGAGGTTGAAGACAAGGAATGAGAATCCTGTTACAGAAGTAAATGCACCTCTAATTGCATCATATACATTGCCACTTCCACCATAAAGAATACCGAGTGTACCAACAATGTTTTCTTTTGCAACTAGACCTGTGATAGAAGCAACAGCAGCACGCCAGTTGCCCCATCCAAGAGGAGCAAAAATCCAAGCAAATACAGAACCAATCTTCGCAAGAATAGAGTATTCAACTTCATCTTCAGCAAGCATTCTAAATCCATCTGGTGCAAAACCAAAGTATGTTGTGAACCAAATAACGATTGTAGAGAGAAGAATGATAGTTCCAGCTTTCTTGATGAATGACCATCCTCTTTCCCACATGCTTCTTAAAATGCTACCAACTGTTGGCCAATGGTATGCTGGAAGTTCCATAACAAATGGAGCTGGATCTCCTTCAAAGAGCTTTGTTTTCTTGAGAATAATACCACTTGTAACAATTGCAAACATTCCTAAGAAGTAAGCCGATGGAGCAACCCATGATGCACCACCAAAGATAGATCCTGCAATCATTGCTATAAATGGAAGCTTTGCACCACAAGGAATAAATGTTGTTGTCATGATTGTCATACGTCTATCTCGTTCATTTTCAATAGTACGAGATGCCATAATGCCAGGAACACCACAACCTGTTCCAATAAGAATAGGAATAAATGACTTACCACTTAAACCAAACTTACGGAAGATTCTGTCCATTACGAATGCGATTCTTGCCATATAACCACATCCTTCTAGGAATGCAAGGAATATGAAGAGAACAAAGATCTGAGGAACGAAGCCAAGGACAGCACCAACACCAGCAACAATACCATCAAGGATAAGCCCACTTAACCAATCTGCACAGTTAAGCTTTTCGAGTAAAGAAGAAATAAGGGCAGGAATGCCTGGTACCCATACTCCATAGTCTGCTGGATCTGGTTCTGTATAATCAACTTCTTTAATTAACTCTGCGCTTTCCAGCAGATCCTCGTATGTTGCGCTTTCATCTTCTGTAGCAAGAGTTTCTTCATCTTCTACAGTATATGTAGCTGTGTCTTGGCTAGAGGAAGCAGAAATAATAGAAGAAACAACTTCAGGAGAGTACTCATCATATTCAATTCCTTTTTCCTCTGCGAAGGCACTTAATACCTGATCTGCTGAGGTATATTTGTCTGCATCTTCAGAATAAGCACTGCTTCCAATACCAAATAGATGCCAACCATCACCAAATACACCATCGTTAGCCCAGTCAGTAGCCCAACCTCCAACAGTTGTGACTGAAATGTAGTATACAAGCCACATGACGAGTGCGAATATTGGTAGGGCTAACCATCTGTTTGTTACAACCTTATCGATTTTATCTGAGGTAGTAAGACCAGTACTCTTCTTTCTGTAACAACCTTTGATTAAGGATGCAATGAAGATGTAGCGTTCATTAGTAATAATGGACTCTGCATCATCATCCATCTCTTTTTCTGCTTTTTCTATATCATTCTCGATATGAGCTAAAACTGTTGGGTCAAGGTTGAGATTCTCATATGCTTTCTTGTCGCGTTCAAAAATCTTTATTGCATACCATCTTTGTTCGCTTTCATCTAAAGAGTGAAGGGCAGCTTCCTCAATATGAGCTAAAGTATGCTCCACAGCTCCAGAATAGATGTGAAGAGGCATCTTCTTTCCTTCTCCAGCAACCTTTAAACAAGCAGCAACTGCCTCATCAATTCCATCTCCCTTAAGAGCTGAAATTTCAATAACAGGAACATTAAGTTCTCTCGAAAGCTCTTTTGTATTAATCTTATCGCCACTCTTTCTTACGACATCCATCATGTTTAAAGCAACGACAACAGGAATACCAAGTTCAATAAGCTGTGTTGTAAGGTAGAGGTTTCTTTCAAGGTTTGTTGCATCAACAATGTTTAAGATTACGCTAGGTTTAGCGTTTTTTAGATAATCTCTAGCTACAACTTCTTCGAGTGTGTATGGGCTTAACGAATAGATGCCAGGAAGGTCCGTTACTGTAACATCATCCCTTTTCTTTAATTTTCCTTCCTTCTTTTCAACTGTTACTCCTGGCCAGTTGCCAACGAACTGATTTGAACCAGTAAGAGCATTGAAGAGGGTAGTTTTACCGGCGTTTGGGTTACCAGCAAGTGCAATTGTAATACTCATTTTGCTCTCCTTACTCAACAATAATCAAAGCAGCATCTGCTTTTCTAAGTGAAAGTTCATAGCCTCTCACTGTTAACTCGATTGGGTCTCCAAGAGGGGCAACCTTACGTACAAAGACCTCAGTCCCCTTTGTTAGTCCCATGTCCATAATTCTTCTCTTGACGGCACCTTCACCTTCAAGCTTCTTGACGGTGGCCTTTTCGCCAACCTGAACATCTTTTAGTGTTTTCATATTTGACTTTCCTTTATACAAATATCTTCATTGCCATTTCTTCACTTATTGCTATTCGTGATTCCTTAACCTTGACAATACAGTTGCCACTGTTTGTAGAAATAACAGTAACTGGAGAACCTACAGAAAAACCTAAGTCTTCAAGATGTCTTTTGACGTCGGCCTTTCCTGATACTTTCATAATTGTGTTTTCTTCTTCTGGTTTTGCTAAAAATAGCGGAAGCATAACAATCATCCTTTAGTTAGTTCATATTAACTAACTGAAATATATTTAGCTCTTTATTTTTCGTCAAGGGTTTTAGAAGATTTTTCAACCTTTTCAATTTATTTCTTTTATCCTAGAATTTTGACTATGAAGCTTAATTTTTTTTGTGATGTAGATGGCACGCTTTTACCTTTTGGTAAAGGGCTTCCTGAGAGTGCTCTTAAAGAAATAGAGAAGGTTCAGCGAGAAGGTCATAGTGTTTTTGTTGCAACTGGAAGAAATAAAAAGGAGATGGATCCGAGACTCAGCGTTATTAACTTTGATGGGGGAGTCTATTCTGCGGGAGCAACAGTTGAATACAAAAACAAAGAAATATTTAGAAAAAGAATGACAGAGAGTGATATATCATTTCTTCTTAGCTATGCAGAAAAAAAGTCTTTTTATTCTCTTATCCAAACAGATGAGGGAACATATATGACCCAAGAAAGTTATGATTTTTTTATATCTAGCATGAAAAAATATATAGGTGGAGTAATAACTGTTCCCAACTTAATTGTATATTCGGGAGAAATTCCTAAAACACATGCCCCTGTTTGTAAATTCTTATTTCTTTCTAGTGAACATAAAGGGGAAGATATGAGAACAGAGTTAAAGGGAAAATACCAAGTTGTTGATAATACTGTAGGACTTCCTCAATCAGATATGGCTGAAATATGTCAACTTGGAATTACTAAGGCTACCGGAATAAAAGAGATGCTGAAGTATTTAGGCGACGACATTTCATCATCTGTAGCAATTGGTGACGGAGCCAATGATAATGAAATGATAGAGGAATCTGGTCTTGGTATTGCTATGGGTAATGCCGATGATGATGTGAAGAGAAGGGCTGATTACGTTACAACAGATGTCTGTGATAATGGACTTAAGAATGCTCTTGAATATGCTATTACCATAAATCAAAAATAATAAAATTTTCTTTTTTATACAGATTGAACTCTTTATCATAAATGTAAACATTTGTATTATTTTGTATAAGGATGGCGATATGCGTGAAGAAAAAAGGACAAAAGCAGAATATCGTAGCTCTATAAGAAGTAAGCAAATGATAAAAGAAGCTCTTCTTTCATTAATGATAGAAAAGCCTTTTGATAGAATTAGTATTACTGATATTGTAAAGAAAGCAGATATAAACCGAGGCACTTTCTATGCTCACTATGCAAATACTTCAGATGTATTAAAGAGCATATCTATGTCGGTTGTTGATGAGATTGCGTCTGCCTTTAGTTCCTATAATGCTTCTAGCGCACTATATGATCCTGAAAAGTATCTATCATCAATTTCCTTGTTTCTTATGAAGAATCAGGTCTATTATGCAAAGCTATTAAAAGCAGATCGCTTTTATGATGTTTTGACAGAAGCTAGACATGCTGCAATAAAGAGAATTATTGCTGACATGCCTGCAAAAAATGTTAGCGATGCTTGTCCGAAGAATCTCACAATTGTTCTCGATTATTGCATATCTGGAATAATGACAATCTACCAAGATATTCTCTTAGAAAAAATTCCTATTTCATTAGAGGATTCAAATAAATATATTTCCGAGCTAATTAAGCCACAGAAGATAGCTTTAATTGAAACACTTCAACAAATACAAAAATAGCCTGGACAGAAAAGATTTAGTAGTACTAGTGGTATGCAACAGCTAAAGAAGCCACTATTTGATGAGTACGAATTCTGCTTTGTTGTATAGAATTGCCTGCCACTTCTGAGTCTATCTAAGAAGCTCTGGTATTGTAAATTATTTGGCTCTCTTTTTATTGCTTCAGAAATATTTGAGTAAGCAGCATTTGTATCTCCACTGTAGTATGAAGCAATGCTCATTAAATAATACCAACGAGCATTTCTGTCCTCTACTTTAACTGTAGAAAGAACATGTAGAGCTTCCTGAAAACGGCGTGCATTGATGTAAGAGGCTGCAGCTCTCATCTCATTGCTCTCTTCTTCTTTTTGGCCATAGTCATAATAAGAGTTGTAGCTAGAGCTACCATTTTGGTATCCATATGACTTATGATTTATTATAGCATCATAGGCTGCGTTGATTTCCTGCATTTTCTTTGCAGCTTCTGGACTATTTCCTGCAACATCTGGATGGTATTTTTTTGCTAGTGTTTTATAAGCTTTCTTTACTTCTTCTTCGCTAGCTGAACTATTTAAACCTAAGACTGAGTATGGATCATTCATCTTTTTTTGCCTCCTTACCCTTATTATTCTTAAATTTTGACCACATTCCACTATATATAATGTTGTCTGTTATCTCATTATACTCATCTAGTGGCAATTTTTCATATGCAAGTGCTGCCTCTGATGCTGCGTCCATTAATTTTTCCTTTACTTTATCGTAGTCAAAAGAATCATCTAGCGGATTAAATTGATTGTTCCTTTTGTCTTTTTCTTTGTCATCCCATGCATCTAAGATGTATATAAACTTACCTAAGTTGCAACCTAAAAGATATAATAGAGATGAGAAAAATGAATTCTCATCGTAACGGAAAACTTCACCTAAAAGTTCGCCAAAGAGAAGGGAGAGCCTATTTAAATCTTTTGAGGAAGTTTTTTCTAAATCACTTATTTCTTTGAGCTTCTCTTCCATCACTCTAGCTTGTCTAGGATACTTCTCTTTTAGCTTTTCAATGAAAGGCTCAAAGCTCTTTTTTTTCTTTTCACCTTTATTTTCATCTTTTATTTTATCAAGAAGCGAATAATAGGAGAGAAGAAGTTGCATATCGCTTGTATAGTCCATCTCGGGCGAGGTGAAATAATCATGGGTAGTAAGAGGGTGTACAACGCAACGCTCTTTTCCTATTTCTACTTGAGATGATGCAATGTCACTTAAGATAAGAGTGAGAAATGTCATATCATACGAGAGCGAAAGCATGCCAATCTTTCCATATTTTTCCTTCAAAACATGGCATAACCCGCAATAACATTCTCTGTATTTATTCTTCTCTTCTTTAGTTGCGTTTTGAGAGAGAACAACATAGCCAAACACTTTAGGTTCTCCTTATAAATTGTTCCCCACAATTTGGACATTTGATTCGAATTTTACCCTTGTTCTTTGGTACTCTTAATTCTTTTTTGCACTTCGGACAACGGAAGAAAGCATATGTCTTCTCTTCTTCTTTTCGCTTTTCTCTCTTTATTCTTTCTTCTTCCTTTCTTCGCTTTTTTTCTTCTTTACTCTCAGTACGGAAAAGAGAAAGGAAGACTTCGTTTTCTCTTCTTCTTTTTCCAATATTTGAAGAAAGAGAGCGAAATACAACTAATGCAACTAAGGCTATTGCAGCAACGACAAAAATAGCCTGGATATATTTTTCATCAAAAATTGGATAGGCTAGGTAGAAAAGAATACCTAACACCCCCAAGGTTACAGAAAGCTCATCTGCTCCATATCTACCTGTAAAAAAAGGTCTTCGATTATAGTTCATACTCACAAAGATAATCTTCTATTATCTTTATGCCAATAATAGAGAAGTGTATATTATGTGAAGAGTTTATTGACAAATAGAAAAATGAGAACTATTCTCATTTTCTATGTATTATTCGACGCATTCAAAGAAAGAGGTTTTAGATTTTTTTTCAATGAGTCCTCATTTATCTTACTCTTTAAATGATTTAATAAAGGAGCTACCTGAGCTTCCTAAAAGCTCTATATATCGTATTGTTGATA
The DNA here is from genome assembly GCA_002406055.1 of Spirochaetales bacterium UBA4629. Lineage (GTDB taxonomy): Bacteria > Spirochaetota > Spirochaetia > Sphaerochaetales > Sphaerochaetaceae > Ornithospirochaeta. The sequence continues at coordinate 2,848 of DHMZ01000024.1, read as the reverse complement.
GCTTGGAATCTGAGAAGAAAATAATGAAGGTTGGAACAAATAAGACACGCTCTGCACTATATCAACTATGTGATGAAAATAGCTGTCCTCGTCATATGCACATAAGGTGCATAAAGTGTGGAAAGACAGAGCACTTAGATGAGAAGACAAGTCTTGAAATAGAAAAAAGAATAGAAGAAAGAGTAGGGTATGTTGTTTTGTTCTCTACTGTTTTTGATGGGCTTTGCTCTGAATGTAAAAAGAAGGAAAGATAATGGCTTTATTAATTACTTTGTTTTTAAGTGTAGCTTTTGTAATAGGTTTACTCTTAGCTAAATTAGTAAAAAAGAGAGAGAACGTTGAATCATTTTCTGTTGCGCTTGCTTTTGGTTCAATGCTAGGCGTTGTTGCTCTAGATATTCTTCCGGAGATGATTAAAGAGACAGCAGACTTGAGGAGGCTTATTTCTAATCTTCTCTTTGCAGTAATTGGTTTTGGGCTTTTACTTCTATTAGATCGCTTTGTACCTGAACACGAAGGAAAAGAAGAGAGTAAAGAAGGCAACTTAATCCATATTGGCATAATGGCAACACTCGCCATTGCTATACATAATATTGTTGAAGGAATGAGCGTATATTCTGTTGCTCTTTCTTCTATCTCTAGTGGTCTATTGTTGTCACTAGGTGTTGCCCTACATAACATTCCTATGGGAATGCTTATCTACTCAACAACTAGAGGAGAAAAAAAGAGCAAAGCTATTGTAACAATCATCATCTCTTCCTTCTCGACATTTTGTGGAGGAATAATAATGGCTCTCTTGGAGAGTAGGATTACAGAAAATATTGTTCTCTCTCTCACGTCAGTTGCTTTAGGCATGGTGCTCTATATTCTACTTATGGAGCTTTTGCCATCTGTTATTCATTCAGAGAATAAAAAGAAGAGCTTCTTATATGGTCTAATTGGCTTAGTAATTGTCTTCTTGGGCACACTCTTTGAGTAATATCTCTTGACACCTTCTATTATGGTATTTGAAAATATCATCAACGCTTAATCTAGGAATATATAAATGCAAGAGCTACAAATCACTAATTTACTTCAATTTGAATTTGTTTTAAGAATAGTACTCGCCTCAATATGCGGAATGTTTATTGGGTGGGAAAGAGAGAGACGACTTAAAAGCGCGGGATTGCGCACTCACATGCTTGTTGCTCTTGCATCTTCGTTAATGATGGTAATTTCTAAGTATGCTTTCTTAGATATCGTATTTCTATCATCTGTACAAGTTGATGCATCTCGTGTAGCTGCAGGCGTTGTCCAAGCTATTGGATTCTTAGGTGCAGGAGTAATCTTTGTAAAAAAAGACAATATTGTCGGAGTAACAACTGCTGCAGGTCTTTGGGCCACTGTAGGAATAGGATTAACAATAGGTAGTGGCCTTTATGTTTTAGGTATTTCTTGCACAGCACTTATTATCCTTATTCAGCTTATTGTTCATAGAGGTGAGCATAAGTCTTTTAGTACCAATAACGGCTCAATCCAGATAAATCTAACTAAAAATAATCTCTCAATAAATGATGCAAGAGAAAAATTAGAGGCAATGGGACTAATTCTTAAAAACATCTCTCTTGCAAAGAATACAGATAATCAAATTATTCTCTCTGCATCTATTATTTCTGTTGGGGATGTTTCAACTACTGAAGTTGTAAACAATCTTCAGTCGATGGACTTTATTGATATGATTGAGATTTATTCTCTTGATTAAAACGAAAATTTTGAGGTGTTATTCCTACAAGTTTTTTGAAGATTTTGGAAAAGTAAGAAGAGGAAGAAAAACCAACTTTGTGGGCAATCTCTTCAATCGTAAGACTTGAATTAAGGAGCAGAAATGCTCCTTTATTTATTCTGACAGCATTACAGTATTCTGTAAAAGTGAAACCGGTATGGAGATGGAATAAATTTGATAGGTGTTGTGGCGTAAGGTTTACAGCTCTTGCTACCTCATTCAAGTATGGAAGAATTGACTCTCTTGAGGTAATGATTCGAATACAATGGTTAACTTTCGAGCTCCCACATCGTCTTACAAGCAGGACAACAGGACCATCATCTATTTGCAGTTTTATGTCCCCCTTACTTTTATAATACCTTGTATGGTTAGATAAGCAAGAAAAAAAGAGGATTTGGAAAACCAAACCCTCCTGAAAATAAAGAGATAACTACTTAGTTCTCATAATCATCGAGTTCTCTTGGCTCATCATCATCGTCTTCATCTTCCCCAATGAACTCATCTTCATCAACTTCTTTGATGTCGCCTTCAATAGGCTCTCTGTTTTCTTCGCTACTTACACGAGAGCGAGAAACACTAGCTTTCTCAAACTTAACCTCAAGGTAATCAGGACAAGAACCTGTACAATCGAAGTCTCTTTCTACAAAGTATTCACAAAGTAGTCCGTCATCACTGTTATAGAATCTACACTCTGTTCTCTTAGGAGCGTTGTTTTTTAAGTTGTTTATGAAAGCTTTACCTTCCTCTGCATGTGACTCAATTCTTTCTGTAGCCTTCTTGTACATGTCTTTGTAGAGGTTAATGTCCTTATTATGTGCACAGGAATTACAACCTAAACCTAATGTGAGATTATCTTTCTTAATAGCCATAGGGCCTCCTTAAGGGAAAACAATGTGTTAGAGATGGCAAAAAACCATACCACCACAAATGTTTAGTCTAACAATAAAAAGAAAATATGAAAAGATAAAAGTACTTTGCTATTTTGTTTTTTTGTCTAAATAAAGAGCAAAAAAAAGTATAATGTTTTATAAATAACATTTTGTTAATATTTTTAATATTCTTTACGTTTTCATATTGTACTTTCTC
>DHMZ01000101.1:7390-10748 GCA_002406055.1 Spirochaetales bacterium UBA4629 | reverse complement strand
TCTAATTTATTAATAAGAGGTTCAGACATATATTTCTTATATAACACAAAGCTTCAAGAATTAACACAACCACTAGATTGAAAAAACTTTTAAAAAAATAATTAAAAGGCTGTTGACAGTGTTATTTAAATTGTCTATATTTTCCTTGTCATGTGGGAGTAGCGAAGCTGGTTATCGCGCTGGCCTGTCACGCCGGAGATCGCGGGTTCGATCCCCGTCTCTCACGAACACATGTAAGTCCTTGTTAAGCAAGGACTTTTTTTTGCATGAATTCTGAAACACGAAATATCTAACCTCCACTCTTATCTAAAATAAATCAACATGCTCTAGTGTTGTATTGAGCAAAAAGCAATAATGTGGAAAAATTCTAAATACAAGTGAGCAAATTTCCATACTTTGGATTTTTGCGCAATAGGATTATGCAATGATAAAAAGAGAAAAATACATCGCTGAAATAAGAGGTTTCTATGATAGTGACCTTATAAAAGTGATAACTGGTGTAAGAAGATGCGGAAAAAGTGTAATTCTTGAACAAATAAAAGATGAAATATTAAAGAAATCCAATAACACTATTTCAATCGACTTTGAAGACAGAGCTGAAACAAGAGCAATTGAAACTTGGTCTGATATCGTCACATATGTAAAAGATCATAGAAATGAAGGGCTATGCTATGTATTTTTAGACGAAATTCAAGAAATTGAAAATTGGGCCATTGCAGTCAAATCTCTTAGGAAAGAGAATTGTTCTGTCTTTATTACAGGCTCCAATTCTAAACTTCTTTCTAGCGAATTCACGAAAGAACTATCAGGAAGGTTTGTTTCATTCAGAATACGGCCATTTATTTATAAAGAACTTCTTTCTTATGCATCTGAACTTGGAAAAACAATGACTATATCTGATTACCTTGTATGGGGAGGATTCCCAAAACGAATAGAATTATCACCATCAGACCAAAGAAGATATCTTAATGACTTAGATGAAACAATTGTAATTAATGATATTATACGTCGCTACAATATAAAGAAATTCTCCGATTTTAAAAAGGTTGTATCTTTTGTTCTTATATCAAATTCAAGAATTTACTCATCAAGATCCATATCCGCCTATTTGAAGGGACAAGGGCTTTCTGTTTCTCCAAACACTATTCAAAAGTGGATATCATATCTAAGAGAAGCTTATGTAATTGATCAAGTTCCACGATATTCAACTAAAGCAAAAAAAGAATTAGAAGACAGCAAAAAACTATATGATTGCGACGTCGCCTTGAATTCCATACGGGTTAAAGATAATAGATTTGACCTTACACACAATATGGAAAACATTGTTTACAATGAACTCATATACAGGGGTTACGCTGTAAGTGTTTTTGATAACAATGGCAAAGAAATAGATTTTTTAGCAGAGAAAAATTCTAAGCGATACTATGTTCAAGTCGCTTACTCTGTAGTAGATGATAATACCTACAAAAGAGAATTTGGGGCTTTTGGAAATCTTGATCAAAAAGATAAAAGAATTCTCATAACAAATGACGAAATAGATTATTCAACAAGCACAGTTGAACATATACGGCTTAAAGACTTTCTTATGTCTGAAGACTTTTGATTCCTTTCTTGAGTAAAAATGGAACTAGATGAGAACACTAAGAATTAAGCAACAGTAAAAGCTTTTTATCCCAAGAGTTACTATATCTTTCATTTTAACTTCAGACGTAATAATTGAAAATACTAGACAAATTCTTTCTGAAGTTCATTGGTTTTATAGATATAACTGAAGCAAGATTATTGAGCTTTTTATTTCAATTCTTGGTGCTTTTTTACTCTTAAAAAAACAATGAAGAACCTTGTTTCACTCTGTACCTAAAATCAAAAGAATATAAGCCCCTATTAAGAAAGTAAAAGAAATGTTTGGGACTATTGCATTTTCTAAACTAAGCAATAGCCCCACGATTAAATGAAATCAAAATCGACTTATTTTTCACTTTCCAAGAGCAATTCGGCCAAGTCTGTCTGTTGCTACAATTGCATCATGAAGTTCTACTGGCTGAACATCTCCTGCTAGGTTGTGAATAGTCTCGCCTGGGGCACAAGCATTTTTCGCAATAGTCCAAATCTGTTCATCTGTTGTAACACCAATTTCTTCAAGAGTAACTGGAAGACCAACTTCTAGGCAGAAGTCCTGGACTTCCTTAAATTCTTCTTTTTCTACTCCCTCAAGAGAAAGCTGAACAAGAGTTCCAAAAGCTACGCATGCACCATGGTCAGCATGCTTACCACCAAGTGAAGTAACACCATTATAAAAAGAGTGAGCTGCCGCACAGTTTACGTTATCGGCACCAACACCAGAAAGGTATACATTCGCCTCTATTACATTCTCCAAAGCTGGTGTAACTACCTTAGCTTTACATGCCTCTATTGCTGCCTTTCCATACTCACGGAGTGTATCATAACATAGTCTAGCTAATGCCTGACCTGCTCTTGTAATACCTGTGCCCTCAAGAGATGAAGACTCTGTTCTAATTGAAGCTCTTCCTTCAAAATATGTTCCAAGAGCATCTCCCATTCCTGCAATAAGGAATCTTACAGGTGCATTGGCAATAACAACAGTATCAACAATAACTGCATCAGGATTTTCTGGATAGAAAAGATACTTATCAAAGCTACCATCATCGTTATAAATAACAGAGAGTCCTGTACAAGGTGCATCTGTTGCAACTACTGTAGGAATAATAACAATTCTTTTTCCTGTATAGTATGCTGTTGCCTTTGCAGTATCTATAGCACTTCCACCACCGACAGCAACTACTGTGTCAATTTTGTCATCCTCAACAATGGCTTTCATCTTATTAATTTCACCATTACTTGAGATTCCTCCAAAGATTTCATATCTTCTATAATCATCTTTGCCTTCAAAACTCTTTTCGAGCTTATCCTTACAAGCCTTGTATCCGCTGTTGGAACAGACAAAGAGCCATCTCTTTCCCATGAAACCCATTTCTTCATAGAACTTTAAAAGAGCGTCTCTTCCCTGTACATACTTCAAAGGCTCGCGCATTGCTCTTAAACGACCCATCATAATGATAATCCTCCAATACTTGAATTTTGTTGGCTTGAGTATATGCATATTGATTTTCAAAATCAATACTTTTTTAGCGATATGTTTTTATCTTATAACGTCGTTAACTCGTTTCTACCGTCAATTTAAGATCACTTTTTATAAAGGGAATAACAAAGATATATGCCGTCCTTTTACTGTGATGGTAGTTCTTTAACTCCATTAGAAAAGTATGTAATTTGAAAATAACAAATAAGAGTCTTTAGTTCATCACTCTAATGTCATTAAGATAATAGTTTTTTATGA
>DHMZ01000101.1:895-7306 GCA_002406055.1 Spirochaetales bacterium UBA4629 | reverse complement strand
ACCTATCCTCAATCGATATCGAAAAATAAAAGGCTGATGATGAATTAATCATCAAATCTTTCATGAAAGAAAACAAAGATTCTAGAGAGACTCTTTAAGCTCTTTTATTTCTTCCTCACCAAGTTCCCTTACCTCTCCCCTTTTAAGACCAGAAAGAGTAATGTTAGCCTCCCTAATTCTTTCTAAATATGTAACAGCTAAGCCCTTTTGTCCCATCATTCTTTTTACTTGATGGTATTTTCCTTCACGAATTATGAGTAAGCTTTTACCCTTCTCCAACCTTATGAGCTTTGCACTTTTACAAATAGTTCCATCTAGAAGAACAAGACCTTGTCTAAATTCTTCTATTAAATCATTACCATAGTCGCCTTTATGAATGACAAAGTATTCTTTCTCTATCTCTTTTTTAGGAGAAATAAGGTGGTGAGCTAGCTCTCCATCATTTGTAAAAAGCAAAAGCCCCTCAGTCTCCTTGTCTAGTCGACCAACAGGAAAAACCTTAAGACGAATAAAACGTGGAGGTAATAGCTCCATTACTGTTTTATCTTTATTGTCACTTGTACTTGTAACATAACCAGCAGGTTTATTCATTACAATCACTACATGATGAAAAGGCTCTATAATGCGGCCATCAACCTTAATTAAGTCCATTTCTTCATCAATCTTGTCATCAGAACGAACAGCAAGATTTCCATTAATTGTAATTCGATGCTCTCTAACAAGCTTAATTGTTTCTTTTCGAGTTGCTTCTCCATTTGACGAGAGAAATCTATCTAATCTAACCACAGCTATTTTATAAAACGAAAGCTCTTATTTGTCTATTCATCTTTAAATACCGTAAATAAACGATAGCCGCCCTTGTGTTGTAAAATAATATTCATTAGTCATGCTAAGCGTTAAAGAAAAAGAAAGTGCTAGAGACGGAGATATCTTCTCTAAAACTTTATCAGCTTCAAGCGTAATAAAATATACACTTCTTATATCGCCCTGAAGTTCTAGCCACTTATCTTTTGAACCTTTTTCTATTTTAGTGTCTATATCAATATCACCCCTAAAAAGTGTTGAAAACGAAAAAGAAAGCTTATGGTACATCTCTTCGGAGGAGAGCTTTAAATTAAAATAAATGCTTCCCGGTCCAAATGGAAAACCAAGATAATATGCATCTATTTTATCTGTATATCCTCCATTAGATGAATAAAAACGGTAAGGTAAAGTAATCTTTCCATACTTATCAGACGTGCAAGTCCCTTCTGGACTTTGATCTCTTCTGTTATAGAGCCAGTTAGTTGCAAAATAAGACTCGAAAGCAAGATGCAAGCCGCCTTCATCTTTTAGATTCTTTTCGTGTCTTATATAATCACTATCTTTCGTACTAGGAGCGAGATACCTATTACCTTTTTTTATTTGCCAATCTAAACCAAGAGCAAAGCCAAGTGCTGTAGGTTTAAGATTGTCACTCTCATTTTTAAGGCAAATATCGTCTTGGGCATACAAACCATATAGCCTTATATCTTTAATTTTTGTCTCAAAGCTAAGCTCTATCATGACGTTAGAGTGCTCTTCTTGATATTGGTTATGCCATAAAACAAAAGGCGTAAAATCTGCAAGCGTTGGGGTTGCATCATAGATGCAATTGAGTTCACTAAGTGCTATAATTAAGCCCTTTCTTTCATATGTAGCCTTATGAATAAAAAACGTTTTATAGACGCTTGTTCTTTCTCCAGGTGTAAAGGTTGAATTGGAAGATGAAAGCGCATAGAAATCATAAATAAGGGAGAAAGTCTCTTTGCGATAACAAAGAGAAGAAAAAAAGTGATCTAAGTATGGCTGCACAGGAGAGAGGATAAAACTATACTCTCCTGGGCCCATATGAAAGAGACGCCGCCCTATAGAAAGCTCTAATAGACTATTTTTATAATTTAAAAATGCAACAGTTGGATATTGTGCATTTGTTATTGCATACTTTGTATTTCCTATGTATGGAACGTTGCTTTTAGGCGAATATGAAAGGAAATTATAAAGCTCTTCTTTTATGTTTAGCTTGATTGCGAATAATATGTTGTCGTTTTCTATTTCAAAGCCCCCAGAAAGAAGCGGGAGTCTGTTGTCAAAACGTCTTATCGAATCTTGAGTCTTTTCCCAATAATCTTCTATTGGCTTATCTAAAGAATCCTCTTTAGCCCAAGTACTTTCTGTCGAAGAAAAGAACGTAGGGCTATTGTCATAAAGAACAGAAGGAGAAAAAGAAAACATAAATCGCATTGAGGCAAACAAAAACGACGAAAAAAAGATAGAAACAAGTGCTACAATTAAGATTCTTTTAAATTTTGACATAGCTTAATGCTATGCCAAAACTTATTATTTTTCATCTTTTTTCTTTTTTCCTGAATATAAGAATCTCTTAATTTTCTGTGTAGGTGTCCTTTCAAAATCTTTTTCTTGTAGTTGAGTCTCACTAATGCGAGAGAAGCTAGAGAGTTCAGCATTTACAGCCTTTTTTAGCTTTGCTAGGTACTTTTCAGCAAAGTCTTTTGCTTCCTCAGCACTCATTTTGAGTTTATCTTGAATAGATTCCAAGTCGAGTTTAATAAGAGCAACAAGACCACCTTCTCCTGGAACTATTATCGATTCTTGAACATAATCCATGTTGTTAATTATGCTCTCAATTGCCTCTGGGTAGATATTCTCCCCACTAGGACCAAGAATCATCGTTTTTACCCTACCCTTTATTGTTAAGAAACCTTCATTGCTTATATAGCCAAGATCTCCTGTCTTAAAGTAACCATCAGAGGTAAAAACTTCATCATTTAAGTCATCTCTTTTGTAATAACCCTTCATTACATTTGGGCCCTTTACAGCTATTTCACCTATTCCTTCTTCGTTTTTATCTAAGAGAATTACTCTATCATGCTTAACAACCTTACCTATATAGCCAAGCCTATGTTGTCTTTTCTTTGGACCTGAAGCTGCAATTAACGGGCTTGTTTCAGTTAATCCATAACCTGGGGCATACGGGAATTTTGCTTTAAATAAGAACTCTTCAACTTCTTTGTCAAGAGGAGCTCCTCCTATGCCAAAGAACTTCATTCTTCCGCCCATTGTTGTTACAAGCTTATTCTTTATTGAATGATATACAATTGGGCGAGTAAGTGGATTCTTTAATAACTTTTTTATCTTCTCATCTGTTTTTATAACAGGTGCTACTGCTGACTTATATATTTTCTCAATCAATAAAGGAACAGTAAGAATGATATGTGGCCTTATTTCTTTAAAGGCCCTCATAAGAATAGTAGTTGCAGGTGGTTTACCCAAAAATGTTATTTCACAGCCACGCAATAAACACAACAAATGAGCAATACTGAATTCATAGCAATGGCTCATTGGTAGAATTGAGAGAACCTTATCACCTTTATTAATCTTTACATAGGTATCTGTACTTTCATCTGCTGAAACAAGTAAGTTCTTATGGGTGAGCATTACTCCCTTACTTCTTCCAGTTGTACCACTTGTGTAGATAATTGAAGCTAAATCCTCTTCATCTGGGCTTGAAGTATTTATTAAAACGTGATCAACTTGTTTTTCCTTTATAGCTATTGCAGGAGAAGATTGAAAATCATAGCCTTCAGCAATGGTAGGAACATAGGCTAAATCATCCATACGGATAGTTAATAAATGGTCTTCTTTTACTTTAGTTTCAATCTTCTTGTAATGCTTTGAAAGAATGCAAATTGCCTTTGAATCACTTTGTTTTAATATTTCGCATACTTCGCTAGAAGAGAAGTCAGGGAGAATAGGAACTGCCACAATACCAACAATCGTGCATCCGAGATACATAATCATCCAATTAGGGCAACTCTCTCCCATAATGGCGACTTTATCGCCCTTTTGAAGTCCATTTTTCAAAAGGAACGAAGAGACTGCCTCGCTATAATACTTTAAGTGATTGTAACTTATGCTCTTTTCTTTATCTTCACCAAAAACAGAGTAAGCAGTTAGCTTTCCTGTACGAGATACAATGGCATCTAAAAAAGCTCTAAAGGTGTACTGCTTTAGAGTCTTCATTTTCAAACCATCTAATCTTTTTATGCTTCTGCATTCTCTATATGTAATTTTCTTTTCTTTCTTTTTCTTTTTCATCGCTAACCGTCCATTCTCTTATTAATAAAAATAAGCAAAGAAAGAAATAGGAATTTATTTCTATTCTTCACCTATCAATGAGATTAACTATACAAAATGTCTAATAGTCCGCTTTTACTATCATATTTTATAGGGTAGTTAATATAAGAATCTTTTTATTTTCATAGTTGGTGTACGTTCAAAGCTCTTCTCTTGTATAACTACATCGCTAATACGAGAAAACGAACTGAGTTCATTATTAACTTCTTTCTTTATCTCCTCTAGATACTTTTTTGCTTCAGTTAAAACATCTTCTTTTGCAATCTTTAATTTGTCTTTTAGAGCATTTAAATCTAATTTTATAAGAGCTGTAAGAGAACCAGAGTGCTCGACAACGAGGGACTCTTCTACATATTTACGTTTATTTATTAGCTCTTCAATCTCTTCGGGGTATATATTTTCTCCACTACTAGAGAGAATCATTGTTTTAGATCTGCCTCTGATAGCAATAAAGCCACGCTCGTCAATACAGCCTAGATCACCTGTTTTAAAGTAGCCGTCATTTGTGAAAGACTGGCTATTGAGTTTATCGTTATTGTAATAGCCCGACATAACGCTTGGCCCTTTTAGAACAATTTCACCAATTCCTGAACTATTTGGTTCAAGAATTTTAACATCTAAACCTTTTACAAGCTTTCCGATTTTATTGAGAGAATGCTGTCTTCTCTTTGGGCCACAAGCAGAAATGAGAGGGCTTGTCTCTGTTAAGCCATAACCTAAAGCATATGGAAATGATCCATAATACAAAAATTCTTCTGTCTCTTTGTCTAAAGGTGCGCCCCCTATACCAAAGAATTTAACTTCGCCACCTAGATAAGAAAGAAGTTTTCTAACTATAAAGCTATATACAACTCTCTTTCCCAATTTTGTTTTAGTTAGCACCTTTATTTTACTGTTTTCTAAGATAGGTTTTACAAAACTCTTATAGATCTTTTCGATAATTAAAGGCACTGTCATTACAATATGAGGTTTTACTCTCTTAAAGGCAGGAAGTAAGATAGCAGACGATGGAGTTTTGCATAAAACTGTAATGTGACATCCCATCATTAACGGTAGAACATGCCCCAAAGTAAACTCATATACATGGCTCATTGGTAAAATAGATAATACCCTGTAGCCCTTTTTTATTTTCATATATGGTAGAGAAGCTTCATCAGCAGAATAAATTAGGTTTTTATGCGTTAAAACAACACCTTTACTTCTACCTGTAGTACCACTAGTGAAAATAAGAGAAGCTATTGTACCTTCTCCTGGTGTCCTCTTTTCTATTTCATTTTTATTAATAGAAGTTGAAAGAATGCATTCTTCTTCTCCATATGGTACTAAAGTAAAAATATCTATTACCTTAATGGCTTTTTTTTGAGTTATTTCTTCAATTTTTTTGTAATTTTTATCATTGGTAAAGATAACACTTACATTACTCTCTTCAAGGATCGCAGAACTCTCTCTTGATGAAAAATCAGAAAGAATTGGAACAGCAACAAGAGATATATTCACTATTCCCAAATAAGCTACCATCCAATTAGGAGACGATGGGCTAAAAATCGCAACCTTATCTTCTTTATTTAAGCCAAGTGATATTAAATATGAAGAAATCTTTTCTGCTCTTTCTTTTAGCTCAAAGTATGTAATATTTCCGTTTTCATCTAGATAAGTTGAGTAAGCAACTCTCTCTTTATATGAAACTTCAACCTTTTCTAGCAAAGAACGGAATGTATACTTTTCGACTGTGTGTGGTTTAATACTATTATCCATATAACCTCTTTTCTGACATTTATTATACAAGTGTAAAGTAAAAAGAATCAACTATTACTTTACACTATTGTATTTTTTGTCAGAAAAAGAAGTCTGTTTTCCTATTTTATAGTAAAGGAAATTGGTGTCGTCCAACTATTTCCTTCACTATCTGTTGCAACTAGATTTGTTTCAACAGTCTCTCCACTTGTCCCAGTAAGAACGATAACAAAACTAGCTTCTACCGTTCTATTAGCATTTACTCTTCTTGCTTTCAAAGATGGAGAAAGTACTTTTACATTCTCATTCTCTTCTAGCTTTAGAGTTAATCCATTAAGCGATGTATTACCTTCGTTTGTAATATCTAGAGTAAGCTTTACTTGTTCATTCTGAGGAACTGATGTTGTCTCATAATATTTGACAGAGTATGAATCAACAGATAGGGCCTTCCAATATGCCTTATATATCAAATTCTCGCCATCTTCTCTTTCAACAGTATCA
>DHMZ01000101.1:0-721 GCA_002406055.1 Spirochaetales bacterium UBA4629 | reverse complement strand
TTTGTTAAAATTCCGTACAAGACAGTGGATGTGTATGGCATTACTATTTCATCATTAGACGAATAAGTAACTTCATCTTTTGTAATTCCCCAGCCTTTTAGTGTTGCTGTAGATGATGAATACTCTGGAGATACAATAGTCTCTCCTGGTTCTACCATTACCGTCTTCGTAAAGTATCTATTACCATCCTCAACGACAAATGTTAGAGTTGGATTATAGTAGGATGATTCTTCATAAAGAAAGTCAGAAATCTCTTTCTTCTCATTTTCGTCTGTACTGTTAAGAATTCTTTCAACTAGGAGCTCTGTCTTTTCTTCGTCGATTGTTGGCTTATATAGAGATGAGTATAAATCTCTAAGAGTTAAGTATTCTTTAACATCTTTCTTTTTATATGCTTCATCCATGCTATTTACAAGCTTAGTCTTTTGCTCATTGTACTCTTCAAGTGCATTAGAATAGCTTGTTTTAATAGTCTCTATACTCTCTGATTTTAAATCCAAAGAAGCAAAATCCTTTTTATTCTCGCCAACTCCACTTGCCCAAAGTGAAGAAAGTGCCATTAGTGCAACCAATAAATAAATAACTTTTTTACTTGCCTTCATTTTTATAACCTCTTTGTAAGAATATAAAAAAAGAAAATACAAGTTTAAAGCTAATGCACATTAACAACATCTTTCTTCACTGTTTTGACACTTTTACTTCCTGTAAGCTAAATAATCTT
>DHMZ01000040.1:30590-44130 GCA_002406055.1 Spirochaetales bacterium UBA4629 | reverse complement strand
CCAGGACTTGTTGAGGAAAAAGAACCATTTTTCTCTCCATTTATTGTTACAGGTTCAAATGATGATAATGTAAAAACAAATCTTACTTTGAAAGATGGAGTAGAATCAAAAGGATGGACAGGAATATTTGTCGATCAAAACGCAAATAATAAAGATTCATCAATTGCATCAGGAATTACAATTAACGTAAATGATTCAACATTAGTTTCAGTATTAGATACTAATGAGGATGCTGGTAGCGGTGTTTATGTTAATGGAGCACTAACGGCAACTTATAAATCTGCACCTCAAATCAATTTGAGTAATACCACTATTATATCTAAAGGTGAAGGAATATATGCAGCTGGTTATGCAAAATGGAGTATTGAAAATTGTAGTATTACAGGAGAGAAAACTGCTATTGAAATTCGAGCAGGAGAGATGAGTATTAATGGTGGTGAATTCATTTCAACGGCTAGTAAGTATGATGTAAAAGCTAATGGTAATGGGTCTACAGTTGAAGGTGCAGCACTTGCTATAAGTCAGCATACTACAAAACTTGATATAATTGTTGATGTAAAAGGAAATGCAACGTTTAATGCTATTCATCCCATTACAATGGAAAATCCTCAAAATAATAACGATGAAGAACAAAGAGGAATTAAGCTAGTAATTAGTGATAATACTTCTTTAAAATCAGATGATATTTATGGCGCAACAGCATTTATTTCAAGTGATGAAGAAAAAGTTAATGGAAAGTACTTTGCCTCCCTTCAAAAAGCTTTTTCATGGGTAGAGAAGGATGAAAGAATTATTCTTCTTTCAGATACAATTAATGATACAGGATATGAATCGTATTACTTAAGATGGGCTACAAATATTACTCTTGATTTAAATGGACATTCTATTTCAAATTCAAAAGCTTTTAGTAGTTACTACCATACAATAGCAGTAATTGATTTAGATTGTTCATCAATGACAATTGAAGATACATCAGACAATACAGATAAAAGGGGAACAATTAAAGGAAACTGTGCTGTTTTTGCTATTAATCTGACCAATAATTCTGATTTAACTATTAAAGATGGATTATTCATTGGCTCAACAACTGCTGTACAGGTAGAAAGCGGAAAGTTAACTATTGAAGGTGGTTCATTTGATTATACAAATGCTGAACCAACAAAGTTTTTAATTAATTGCATAGATAAAGCTTATAAAAAGCATGAGGCAAGCATTGTTGTTAAAGGCGGTTCTTTTAGAAACTTTGATCCATCAAATAATACAGCAGAAGGAGAGAGTACAAACTACTTATCTGAAGGCTATAAGTCTACTCTTAACGGTGAATGGTATGAGGTATCTGCCAACTAATAATTAGGTGTTAGCTATTCCTTGAATAGATTACATATTTATTATTATTCCCCCACACTCTCTAGAGAAATCTAGGGAGTGTTTTCTTTTGAGTCTTTTTATGCTTTATATGAAATCTATTACCAAAAAATGAAAAATTCTTGATTTTTGGTAATAGAGTAGTTATGGTTAAAGAGATGAAGTTAATCGAAAGAAAAGACTATTTAAATAAAATCACTAGCGTTATGGGGACACCTGATATAAAAGTTATAACAGGTGTTCGTCGTTCAGGAAAATCAAAACTCTTGGAGGCGTTTCGCAATTATATAATAGCAAATGATACTAGTGCTAATGTAATTCACATAAATTTCAATCTTGCAAAGAATGAAGAATTTAAGGACTATCATGTTTTAAATGATTTTATTGAAAAATCTTATAAAGAAGGCTTTTCTAATTATGTATTAATTGATGAGATTCAGATGTGTCCAAGCTTTGAGCTAACGATTAATAGTCTTCATGCATCCGAACAGTATGATATTTATATTACAGGTTCTAATGCTTTTTTATTAAGTTCTGATTTGGCAACTTTGTTTACTGGTAGAACGTATGAAATTAAAGTTTTTCCGTTCTCTTTTAAAGAATTTAAGGAATATTTTAATTTTGATGATAATTACATTGCCTTTGATCGTTATATGAAAGAAGGCGGAATGGCAGGCTCTTATTTATATAAAGATATAGAAGCAAAATATGATTATATTCGTGATGTTTTTGATACACTTATCGTCCGTGATATTCGTCAAAAGTACAAAATAAGAAATACTGCAATGATGGATAGGCTTGTAGATTACTTAATGGAGAATATTTCTAATTTGACATCGGCATGGAATATTAAAGATGTTTTTGAAAAAAATAACGAAAAGATTAACCATAAAACGATTGCTTGCTATTTAGAGTACCTTTGCAATGCATTTGCATTCTATAAATTCCGCCGCTACGACATACGTGGTAAAAAATATCTTGCTTCTAATGATAAGTATTATTTATCAGATCTTACTTTTTGCTACGCCAAACTTGGAACTAGAAATATGGATTACGGGCGAGTGTTGGAAAATATTGTTGCAATTGAATTATTGCGTCGAGGCTATGAAGTCTATGTTGGAGTTTTGTATAAAAAAGAAATTGACTTTGTAGCAATTCATAGAAGTGAAAAAATTTACATCCAGGTTTCTGATAATATTAATGACGAAAAAACATTTGAAAGGAAGGTTAGCCCTTTGTTGCAAATCAAAGATGCCTACCCAAAAATGATAATTGCACGAACAAGAAATGAAGAATACCAATATGAAGGAATAAGAATAGTAGATATAGCAAACTGGCTAGCTGAATAATGATTAGAAAAATTTTCTAGTATGTTTGTAGAAGTGGCTTTCCTTCATTGACTCAAAAGAACAAAAATATATAAAATGATTAAACCTCTTTATCCGATGTTATCGGATCAAATTTTATGTCCACAAGGAGGAATTCATGATTTCTAATTATGAGTTCACAGTTATCTTCGATGCTAATGAAGATAAGACAAAGGCAGGACTCGAACTAGTCGAGTCACTCTTCGCTAAACACAGCGTTGAGGTTAGCAAGAAAGATGATATGGGAGTTAGAACACTCGCTTATATTATCAACAAGCAGGAAAAAGGCCACTATTTCTACTTCGAAATCAAAGTTGATGGTGCAGACATTAAAGATATGTCTAGAGCACTCGAACTTTCTTCTGACGTTTTGAAATATTTGTTTATTAATCCTGAAAAGAACTGAGGACTATTATGGCAGACATCAACTGTGTTGCATTAACTGGTAGACTTACTCGAGATAGTGAACTTAAATACACACAAGGCGGTAACGCTGTTGTTCGTTTTTCACTTGCTGTCAACAGATCAAAGAGGAATGCTGACGGAAGTTGGAGTGATGAACCTTCGTATTTTGATTGTATCTATTTTGGTAAGCCAGCTGAAGCTATTAACTCTTACCTAACAAAGGGTCGTCAAATTGCTATTAACGGCGAATTAAGACAATCTAGATGGGAGAGTGAGGGACAGACAAGAAGCAGAGTTGAGATTTATGTTAATAATTTAACACTTTTGTCTAGCCAAAATAGAAATGGAGAGTTAGGCGCTGATGGAGTAAATAATGCTCCTCGACAGACAAGTAGCTACTCTCAGCCTCAAGCAGGAAATAATAACTATTCTAAACCTCAGGCTAGGGCGCCACAGGTCCCAGGCCCAGAAGATTTCCAGGACGATGATATTCCGTTCTGATTTTAAGGAGTTTTAAAAATGATGAAAGACGATAAAGATTTCGCAGAGATGGATAAGGGTGCTTTCAAAGATAGAAAGCTTGGCGCAAGAAAAGTTGGATTTAAGAAGAAAGTATGTAAGTTCTGCCAGGGTGCAGCTGCAGCTGATTATAAGAATCCAGAAGCATTAAAGAGATACATCACAGAAAGAGGTAAGATTCTTCCTGCACGTATCACAGGAACATGTGCTAAGCATCAGAGAGCTCTTAACAGAGAAATCAAGAGAGCTAGAACTCTTGCTTACCTCCCATTCGAGAAGAAGTGATTAAAGTATGAGTCAAGAGGAGAGTGTTAAGCCTAGTAATGGTTTAAGAGATTATGTTGTTGCTTTATTGTTTTCTTGTGCAATGACATTTTCATCTTTTTTGTCGCTTTTTATTGCACTACCTCTCCTCATTTTCTCTACTAAGCACAAGAAAAAGGAAGTTGTACTTCTATTTGTTATTGATGCTCTTGTTGTTATTGGCAGAGCGTTTTATACAATGAGAGGATTAAATAATTACCTTTTTCAGGTGCTATTAAGTGTGTATATCCCTTTGTCGCTGTTAGCGGCTGGAGTGGTTTGGATCTATACAAATGGTAAGAGGGTAGATAGTAGACTTTTAATATCTCTACTTCCTTCTTTTATCATGATTGTAGTAATAGCTACTTTACTCTGTGCAGATAGGGCGCTCTTTGAGTCCATATATAATGGATACAAAGATGCGTTTGTTCCATTATTGGAAGATTTGACATCTGGATTTGGTTTTACAGTCGATACTGAGCTTTTGTTTATGGTTGTAATAACACTTTCAGCTGTTCTAATGTTTCCAATAACAGTAGGAGCAAGCTGTGTAACGCTCTTCTTATTTGAAGCTCCGTTACATTCAAGAGAAGGCGATTGGGACGAAAAGCTTGAAAGTATTGAAATTAATCAAAATCTTATTTGGATTTTTATTATTTCGCTGATAGCTTTTCTTGTTTCGCGCTTTGTTTCTGTTCCAACGATTTTCTTCATAGCTTCTATGAGCTTGATGATATCGTTCCTCATTCTATATGGAGTACAAGGTTTTTCTGTACTTTATACAAGATTGAGTAGAGTAATGCCTAACTTAAAGAGTACTTCGTTATTCTTTTTGTTGGCTTTTATAGGGTTTATCATTCCGGGATTAAATATTGTTGTTCTTTTATGTGTACCTATTTTAGGTATTCTAGAGAACTTCTTCGATTTGAAGAAAAGGAAAGAAAAATGAAGATTATTCTTAATCAGGATGTCATTCACGTTGGTGAAGAGGGTGATGTAGTAACAGTAAAAGATGGTTATGCAAGAAACTATCTTCTTCCTACAGGTGCTGCAGTAGTTTATAACAAGGCTAATGCTGCTGTCTTCAAGCAGAGAGCTGAGCAGATTGAAAAGAGAAAGGCTGAAAAGAGAGCTGCTAGTGCATCTCTTAAAGAAAGACTTGATCAGGTTTCTATCTCAATTACAGTTCCAGCTGGTGAATCTGGAAAGCTCTTTGGTTCTGTTACATCACAGATGGTTCAGGAAGCTCTCAGCAAGGAAGGCTTTGATATTGAAAAGAAGAAGCTCGATGTTCCAACACATGCTATCAAGATGACTGGTGTTTATCACATTGTTGCTCACCTCTATGAAAATGATAAGTCTACTATCAAGCTTACTGTTTTAAGCGAAGCTGAAGTTAAGGCTGCACAGAAAAAGGCTGCTGAAGAAGCTGCTAAGGCTGCTTTAGAGGCAAAGAAAGCTGAAGAAGAGGCAAAGAAAGCTGAAGAAGAAGCTAAAAAGGCTGAAGAAGCAGCTAAGGTTGCTGAGGCAGAAGTAAAGGCTGAAGATTCAGCAGAAGAAAAAGTAGAAGGCTAATAACCATGGCAGGGTCCCAAGATAAACAATTGACTATTCGATCTTTACCACATGATGATGATGCGGAAAAGTCTATTTTAGGGACCCTTCTTCTTAATCCGGATGCTTGGGATACCGTTCAATCGATTGTCGAAGCATCCGATTTTTATTCTCCAGCTAACAAGGTAATATTCCAAAGCTTATTTAATCTTGTTAATGAAGAGGGTAAGCAAAATTTCGATGGAATGATTCTCATTGACTATCTGAGGCGTAACAACCTTCTAGATAAAGCTGGAGGAGTTCAATATATATCTTTACTTACTTCGCTTTCGATTATTACTGCTAATATTAAGCAGTATTGTGATATTGTAAAGGAAGACTCAAGAAGAAGATTGTTGTATAAAGTTTCTTCATCAATACAGGAGAGTGTCTTTGATCCTTCTGTAAATATTGAAGAAAAGCTTGAGGAAGGCTCTAAAGTACTTAACGATGCAATTTTGCAAGGTATGAATGAGTCTGCTGAAGAGTATGAGATAGGTTCTGTTCTTTTCGATACCTTTAAAGCCATTACCGATAAAATGGAGGGTGTTGGAGAAGAGGATAGAATAGAAACTGGTTTTGATGTCCTTGATCGTTATACTAATGGTGGTTTTGCAAAAGAAGAGTATGTAATTATTGCTGCTCGTCCTAGTATTGGTAAGACAGCCTTTGCACTATCGATGATGTATAATATGATTAATAACAATAAAAAGGTTGCATTCTTCTCCCTTGAAATGCCTGCTGTATCTATTGCAAAGAGACTTTTTGCTATAGATAGTAAGATTGAGCTTTCAAAGATTATGAAGGCGAGCTTTTTGGATGACGAGTATCAGCGTCTTATGGACAGTGTTTCTAGACTATATGAAGTTAGGGAAAACATGTTTATAGTCGATGTTCCTAATATTTCACTTTCCGAACTTAGAACTAAGGCTCGTATTCTTAAAAAAGAGAGAAATATAGATTGTATTGTAATTGACTATATTGGTCTTATAAGTGTTCCGTCTTCTTATTCTAGTCAAAAGAAATTTGAACAGGTTTCTTATATATCTCTTTCTTTGAAACAACTTGCTCGTGAATTAAAAGTACCTGTAATTGTTCTTTGTCAGGTAGGACGTGAGTCTGAAGAGCAGGCTCCAATTCTATCCAATCTAAGAGACTCTGGTTCTATTGAACAGGATGCAGATATTGTCTGTTTCTTACATAGAAAGAAGACTCTTTCTGAAGAAGAAAAACAGAGAAACCTTAAAGATAGTGAAGGTAGAGCAAATATTCAAGTTACGAAGTTTATCGTAGCAAAAAACAGGAATGGTGAGACAGGGTTCTTTACCGTTGGTTATAATGGTCCATTAACTTATTATGCCGATGTCGACCAAAAGGCTGAATTTATCGACTATGAGCAAAAAGGGCCAAATAGCAATAAACGTAATAATTAGGAGATGCTTTTTGATTAAAGCTTGTACAATGGAGATTGTCCTCTAACGGGAGGATAATTTTATCCTCCCTATGTTTAGTTATTTGTATTTGGAGGAAAATAAATTGAATAAAAATAACATAGTAATTCGTCACGAAGAGAAAAAAGATTACAGAGAGGTTGAATCTCTAGTAAGAGACAGTTTTTGGAATGTTTATCGTCCAGGATGCTTAGAGCATTATGTTTTGCACGTTATGAGAGAGAGTAGTGGTTTCATCCCTTCTCTTGATTACATAATGTATTATAATGATGTTTTAATTGGACAGATTGTCTATTACAAAGCGAAGCTAGACCTTTTTGATGGTTCTTCTCTCGATATACTTACAATGGGTCCTATAGCCATTAAAAATGAGTATAAAAGACAGGGCTTTGGTAAATACCTACTCGATTATACTTTAGATAAAGCGACTAGCTTAGGATGGGGTGGAATTTGCTTTGAAGGCAATTTTAAATTCTATTCAACTTGTGGTTTTACCTATGCTAGAGATTATGGTATAAAGTATCATGGTTTAAAAGAAGGAGACGATGACTCTTTCTTCCTTGCTAAAGAATTAAAAAAAGACTACTTTAAAGCCATTAATGGCGTTTATAGTACACCTGAAGTATATTTCGTTTCAGAAGCTGATGCTGAAAGTTTTGATAAAACTTTCCCCTTTAAAGTAAAAGAGAAGCTTCCTTCTCAAATATTTTAAATCATTCCTCCTGAGGTTTTCCTTGGGAGGTTTTTATATTAGTTTAGAAATAAGAGACCAAGAATTCATTAAAATAACAATACCCCAAGCAAAGATGAGTCCAAATATATGCAAGAATAGATATGTTTTTGGTCTAAAAGTCTTATGGCAAATCATTTCACAAAGAGATATTAACATCTGTCCTCCATCAAATGTTGGAATAGGAATTAGATTGCCAACGCAGATAGAAACTGAAACAATGGCTAGTAGATATAAAAGTGTTCTAAAGCCGTTAGAGCTGCTTGAAGAGAAAGCTAGTACGGAAATACGTCCAAGGTTAGATGCGCTTGAAAATGGCCCAGAAATCTCTTTCAGAGCTTCTTTTAATTGGAAACTCAATAGCTTAGAGAGAGCTCTTACTGTTTTTACAAATATTGTCTTTGTACGCTCAAAGCTAAGAGAGAGAGGATGAGAAGAATCTGAAGATTTAATTAGGTTACTTTTGAAAGCAAATGGAAAAGAATTAGTTTTTAGTGTTATCTTCTTTTCTATTCCATTCGGTGATAGTAGAGTAAGAGTATATTCATCGCTTTTAATACTTAGAAGATCTAAGTCATATTCAATTTTTTTACAATTACATTCAATTATTCTGTCGCCAACATTAAAATCTGGGCTTTCACTTCTTCCAATAATTGGTTCTTTTAAATTGGTAATGCCATATGAATAAGAGCCATTATAGAGTACTGGTGATATTCTAACATCGAAAATGGAACCATCTCTCAGGATTGTAAGCGTTGCGTCTTTTCCATTTTTTTTACTTAGAATTTGACTAAGATTTTCATAATCAACAACATCTGAGCCATCAAGTTTTAAAACCAGATCTCCTTTCCTTATTTCATCTTGCTCTATACTTGCGCTAAATAAAGAAGGATATTCTGAGATTGGCGAAATAAGAGGCGCATTACTTACTCTTTCAACAGGAATAATGGCTACAATGAAAAAGAGTACTATAGCTAAAAGAAGGTTCATTAATGGACCTGCTATATATATAAGGAATTTCTTAAAAGGACTAATAGCAAAGAGCGAACCTTCTTCTGCATGCTCTATTCTTTTTTCGTTGTGTCTTAGTGCTATTGTTAAGTCTTCAGCACCACCTAGACGGCAGTATCCACCGAAGGGGATAAGAGAGATTCGGAACTCAGTTTTCTTCCCCATATGAGAAAAGACTGTTTTACCAAAGCCGAAGGAAAGCACTTCAACATTAACGCCCAAAAGTCTAGCGACAATGAAGTGGCCTAGCTCATGAATGAAGATAACAAGACTTGTTCCAATGAGTCCTGGAATCATATAAAGAAGATAGAGGAGGAAATTTTTAACTCCTTCCACAATATGCCTCAATAATAGACTTAGCTATTTCTCTAGTCTTTCTATCAAGATTATATACAGAAGTGTACGAGTCCACCTTTTCAGATATAAGTTCCTTTCTTTCTAATGTAGCTTTAACGATCTTACTAATCTCTATGAAACTAATCTTTTTTTCGATAAAAGCTTCAACTGCACATTCATTGCTTGCGTTGTAAACTATAGGTCCGCAAAAGCCAAGAGCAAGAGCATCATATGCATATTTTAGCAGTGGAAACTTATCTGTTTTAGGTTCTTCAAATGTCAGTGTAAGATTTTTGAATGAAAGAGGTTTTACAATGTCCTCCAAGTCAATCTTTTTGTCACTAACAGCACGCATTATTGCAAGTGCCATATCTGGAGGAGATAGTTCTGCATATACTTCTCCAACTTTTGTTCTTATTAGTGAGTGTACTATAGATTGTCTATGTACGGTAACTTCAATATCGTCACCTTTAAATCCAAATAGGTAGGAAGCTTCTATTACTTCTAAGCCTTTATTAGCGAGTGTTGCTGAGTCAATTGTAATCTTCTTACCCATCTTCCAAGTTGGATGTTTTAGAGCTTCTTCTAGCGTTACATTTTCTAAATATTCTCTATCAACAAAAGGACCACCTGAAGCTGTAATTATAAGAGAAGAAGCTTCTCTGTTTTGCAAAAGATGGTAGATAGCAGAGTGTTCACTATCAACTGGAATTATTTTGGCATTATGTTCTTTTGCTAAATGAAAAATAAATGAGGCTCCGGCAACAACACTTTCCTTGTTTGCTAGAGCTAAATCAATAGAATTTTCTAAGACAGTTTTTGTGGCAAATAGGCCATCAAAACCACTAATAGCATTAAGAACAATATCTGGATTAGTTTCTTTTAAGAAAGAAGAGAGTGGGGAAGAATAAATATCTCCATAGGTTAATAAATATGGTGAATTAAATTCGTCTGCAAGCTTTTTAATCTTTTCTTCGCTATTTGAACAAACTAAACCGACTATATCAATATCGAGTTTTTTATCTCGAATTGAATTAATGCAAGTTGTACCGATGCTTCCAGTACAACCTAGAATAACGAGCCTTCTCATAGTTTAATAAATTCAACTGCAATTACAAAGATAGGAGCAGCAACGCTAATAGAGTCAATACAATCAAGCATGCCACCACGTCCTGGAACCATCACGCCACTGTCTTTTACGCCTGTTGCTCTCTTTAGCATTGATTCAAATAGGTCTCCGCAAGTTCCAAATATTGCTGTAAGAAGGAAGAGTAGGAATGTATCTAATGGTGTAAAAGGAATGACAGATGGGGATGCAAGTGAGATAACTAATCCTATTAAAGCAACTAGAAGAGTTCCTCCAATAAAGCCTGCAACGCTCTTATTTGGAGAGCATTTAACAAAACCTTTATTGTTTTTGCCAAATAGCATTCCCGTAAAGTATGCAAGAGTATCTGAACCAAAAACTAGGCATAAGAAGATTAAAATCATCTTTGTTGGCTCTTCTAGATAACAGATTCTTATTCCATAACTCATTAGTAGTCCTGGGTAGATTATATTTAATACTACAGCTGATATTCGATTTAACGACAATTGGTAATTGTCTTTAGCTCCATTAAAAATTTCTACAAAGAAAGAGAATGCAATAAATGAAGCAAGTGCAAACATTGTTAGCTCAATGTTTGGAAAATAATTTAATTTAATCAGTTCGACAATTGGCAAGAAAAAGCCTAAATAGGCTGTTATTGGCGTTTCTATTTTTTTCTTAATTAAATTGTTCTTTAATTCCCAAGATCCGGAAATTGAGGCAAAAATAATAATAATTGAAAAAAGAAGATGATTTTTATTTGGAAAGAAAAATATAGAAACAAAAAGCAAAGGAAGAGCAATAAACGCTGTTATAAGCCTTTTCTTGAGTGAACTATCCATTATTTATTAATATCTCCGAACTTTCTTACTCTGTGATTGTATATTTCGTGAATGGTTTTAACCATATCTTCATCCCAATCAGGCCAAAGCTTATCAAAAAAGGCAAACTCAGAATAGTTAGACTGAAGAAGCATAAAACCACTAAGTCTTTCTTCTCCTGCTGAACGAACAATCATATCTGGTTCTGGAACGGAAGGATTATCAACATAACTTAGAAGGGTAGTGTCATCAAATTTTGTTACACCATTCTTTAAAGCCTTATTAATAGCACGAGCAATCTCATCCCATCCACCGTAATTGATTGCTAATTGTACTGTTAATGTTTCGTTGTTTTTTGTGCTTTCAATTGCCTCATTTAGTCCTTTTAGTGCAGAGGAAGGTATTCCTTCTCTGTTTCCTAAAAGCAGAATCTTTATGCCGAGTTTGTTAAATTTAGGGATGTTTAAGCAAATTTGTTTAGCTAAAAGACCCATAAGAAAATCAACTTCCTCTTTGGGTCTTTTCCAGTTTTCTGTTGAAAAACAATAAAGAGTAAGGAACTTAATTCCTTCATTTATGCATCCTCTAGCAACTCTTTCCGCAGCTTTTGCGCCTTCTTCATGACCCTTAATACGTTTCAGTGAACGTTTTTGAGCCCAACGACCATTGCCATCCATGATGCATGCTAGGTGAACAAGTTCCTTCATACTCTTTTAGATTTCCATTATTTCCTTTTCCTTTGCATCAGCAATTTTGTTGATTTCAAGGATAGAGGAATCTGTTAATTTTTGAATTTTATTTTCGCCTTCTTTCTGCTGATCTTCGCTAATCTCAGATGCCTTCTGCATCTTCTTTAGCTCTTCCATAGCATCTCGACGAATGTTACGGATAGCAACACGTGCTGTCTCTGCAGTAGCTTTTGCAGATTTAGCAAGTTCTTTTCTTCTGTCAGCTGTAAGAGCAGGAAAGTTTATTCTAAGAAGCTTTCCGTCGTTGTTTGGATTTAATCCAAGCTCTGACTTTAAAATAGCTTTTTCAATTGCTGGAAGAACAGACTTATCCCAAGGCTGAATAACAACCATTCTAGCTTCTGGAACAGAAATAGATGCAACCTGAGCTAAAGGTGTCTCCTGACCATAGTAGTCAACCTTAATTTTATCAAATAAGGCAGCAGATGCTCTACCTGTTCTTAAGAGGGCATAGTCAGCCTGAAGGCTGGCTATACTCTTCTTCATTTTTGCTTCAGTGTTACTGATAACAGTCTGCATTATTTACCCCTTATTTGAGGCCTGCCATAAAGACAGAATAAGAGATGATATCAAGCTTTGCACCACAAGATTTAGATACTTCTGCAAGTGCTTCCTTAACACTCTTAGAGTCATCCTTTACAAATGGCTGATCAAGGAAACAGATTTCCTTGTAGAGCTTACTGAGCTTTCCTCTAACAATGCCTTCCTTAACTTTTTCTGGCTTAGAAGCTAGCTTTTCATCCTGGCTAACCTGAGCGCGGAAGATAGCAAGCTGTTCTTCTTCATATGCCTTGTCAACAACACTCTCAGAAAGGTATTGAGGCTTGAAAGCAGCACAGTGAAGAGCTAAGTCGTGAGCAAATTCTTTAACTGCATCGTTCTCAAATGCAGCCTTATTGTCAGCTGTGAGGATAACAGAAACAGCAACTGCACCATCACCATGGACATATGTTGCACAGTAACCATTCTCAGGAATGTCTGTAACTGTGAACTTAACAAGGTTCATGTTCTCTTTGATGATAGCAATTAAAGCGTCAACCATAGCTTTTAATTCATCATTTGGTTCTGTATAACCATTCTTGAGAATTGAAGCACAAAGATCCTTACCAAGCTTACCAAAATCTTCGTTCTTAGCAACAAAGTCTGTCTCACAAGAGAGAGAAAGCATAACAACTTTCTTTCCATCTGTTTCAACAAATACTCTACCATTTTCTGTAGCTCTGTCCTGTCTCTTTGCAACTGCAGCAAGACCCATCTCTTTGAGAATCTTCTCTGCACCAGCAAAGTCACCATCTGCCTGAGCGAGAGCCTTCTTACAGTCCATCATACCTGCACCAGTAAGATCTCTTAATTTCTTAACATCGGAAGCTGAAATTGATGCCATATTATTTCTCCTTATAATGGGTTAAATCACTTCTTGAAGTATTCTTCTTCGTCGTCCTCTTCACTATCTGCGCTATCATCTTTCTTTTCATCAGATGGCATATAGTTAGAGTAATCTTCAATTACTTCGTCATCTTTCTTTGCTTCTGGTGGAATTTCTCCATTTAAAGCTTCTTCTTCATCATCGAGGGATTCAATGATCTGGATGCCAGCTTCGCTATCTGCGTCGATAACAGCATTAGCGATAATCTCAACAAATAGAGAGATAGCTCTAATAGCATCGTCATTACCAGGAATAGGGTAGGTAATATCTGTAGGGTCACAGTTTGTATCAACAACTGCAATTACAGGAATTCCAAGACGCTTTGCTTCTGCAACTGCAAGAGCTTCCTTCTTTGTATCGATAACAAAAAGAGCACC
>DHMZ01000040.1:9489-30466 GCA_002406055.1 Spirochaetales bacterium UBA4629 | reverse complement strand
AGAAGAGCAACTTCTTTCTTTGTTAAAGAGTCGAAAGTTCCATCTGCTTCCATTCTTTCAATTTTCTTAAGTTTAGCGATTGACTTTTTGATTGTAGCGAAGTTTGTTAACATACCGCCAAGCCATCTGTTTGAAACATAAGGCATGCCACATCTCTTAGCTTCTGTTTCGATTGCTACCTGAGCCTGCTTCTTTGTTCCAACAAAAAGAATCTGCTTGTCATTCTTTACCTGAGCTCTAACAGCTTCATAAGCTTCAACGATGCATGCAGATGTCTTCTGTAAGTCAATAATGTGAATACCGTTTCTCTCTGTGAAGATAAAACGTGCCATCTTTGGATTCCATCTCTTTGTCTGATGGCCGAAATGTACGCCTGATTCTAACAGGCTTTTCATTGTTACTACTGCCATAGTAGTCACTCCTTTCTCTACCCACTTTTTATTTTTAGCGGGTTCCCGTCACTATATCTCTTCCATACGGAAGGAAATTTGTTGCAAAACAACATCTTTATTCTATATATTTTTCCTTTATCTTGGCAATAGCTTTTGCATTTTAAGATTGTATGGGGTACTATTAGATAAAAAGAGAAATAAATGAGGGAGGGTATCTATGAAAAAAAATAGATTTACCATTTTATTAATTCTAGCATTAATTGTTATTACTCTTTCTTCTTGTGATGACCTTCTTGGTGGAGGAAATATTGCAGGAGTAGACGAAAAACTTATAAGTACTGCTGTTGATACAGTTACTACAGTAAAGCAAGAAGAAAAGGCAAAAGTAGAACAAAAAAATGAAGAGCTTACCTTTGTTGATAGTAGCTCAGAAAAAGGCGAAGAGAAGAAGAATGTTGATGCCAAAAAATTTACCTCAAGTGATGGCAAAGAACTTATTACTGTAGGTACAATGAATGAGTCAAATGAAAAGAAGAATGTTCTTGCTCTTGGTGGAAACGCTATTGAAATTCCAAAGGGAGAGAAATCTAAAGTAGATTTTAAGGATATAAAAGACGTTCTTCCTCCTAAAGAGCTTTCAACTACAACAACAGCATTAGAGGGAGAGGCGAAAGCTAAGACACTTGAAGAATTGAAAAAACCTGTTGAAGATGAAATAACTAAAGAAGCTGCAAAAGGAAGTGCAATGATTATTCAGGCTGTTCTTGAAGCTTCTCTTCCTAATAAGATTGAAGATGCAGGTGAAGAAAGGGAGATTGTTGAATCTTTTGCAAAGATTTCTGAAAAACTTGAAGAAGTAAGAAGCGGAAGTAAAGATCTCTCAAAGGGTGACGTTGTTGTTCTTCAAGCTATTAGCAATGTTTTATATAAATCATCAGATGCTTTATTAGATGTAATTGAATTAGGTAAACAAACAAGTAATAAAGAAGAGATTAGTGATGAAAAACGTAAAGAATTAGAAGATAAAGCTATGGATCTACTTGATGAAGTTTATGATTCAGCAATCAATCTTGCTTCTATTACTGATAAAGTTTCAAGTGGTGGTGCTTCCCCAGTATTTGAAGGTTTAAATTTAACTGAACTCTTAAACAAAGCAAAGTCTCAAGCAAACAAAGAGGGGAATAAATGAAGAAAATAATTGTTATACTATTGATACTTTTAATCTCTTCTTTCTTTATTTTTGCTGAAGAAGGAGATTTTAAAGATAAATTTAAAGAAGATTATAAGAGTGCCCCTGAAGCTTATAGTGTAATGAGTGATAAGTTTAAACCCGTTAATACTGTTATGCTTGGTATGGGAAATAGTGGACTTGCTTTAAAAAACAATAATTTTGCATTATTTTATAATCCAAGTTCTCTAGCAGATAAAAATTTTAGCTTAAATGTTCCTAGCGTTGGCGTTACAGTCTATCACTTCTATGATTTTATTAAAAAAGATAGTAACGGTGAAAGTCTTATTGATAAAATAACTAAATCTGGAGAAGAGATGGATACGGGAGAGCTTGCTTCCCAAATCCTAGATATGGTTGGTTCTCAGTTCTCTGCTTTAGCTGAAGTTGATGCTTCAGTTGGCTTGAGTCTTCCTTTTGGTTTTGGTCTTGGCGTCTATATTAATGATGGTATTTATACTTATTCTGGTTCAGTAATCGATAGATTAAATGCTTCCATAGCTGTTGGATATGGACACAAAATTAATTTTACAGATGATTTGAATCTCGATTTGGGTGTATCTCTCAAGTACAATGCCCTTATGTTTAACCAAAGAATTAAGGCAACCACATTAACTCAAGCAAAAGATGGTATTGAAAACATTGAGTTAACTTTACTTTGTGGAAGTGCTTTACCTATTGATTTTGGAGCAACATTAAATTGGAAGGGGCTCAGTGGTACATTGGTTGTATCAAATATCAACTCAAACTATAAAATGAGTATTATTCAACAGAAAGGTGTAAGCTCTATTCCTGAACTATCTGGATTAAAATATGATGACTTTAAACTTGAGGGAAAGCCTGTAATTGATCTTGGTTTTGGTTATGAATTAGATAGCGCTATTTCTCTTCGTGCTGCATTGGATGTTGTAGATTTAACAGCGCTTTTTAACGATTTTAACGACAAAGACCTAAGCAAGACTAGATTAATTCTTAAGCACGTTAATGCGGGTGTCGAAGTTGGTTTAGTAGATACTATAATTCTCAGAGCTGGTCTTCAGTCTGGAAGATTAAACTTTGGAGCTTCTCTTGATCTCTTTGCTCTTAGAATTGATTGTGCTTATTTCTGGCAAGAAATGGGCAAGGCTGCAGGTCAGAAGGGCTTAAATGGTTTATCTATTCGTTTCAATCTTGGATACGATAGATAATCGAAACTATAACTACAGTATGCTGCCAGCTTTTCTGGCAGCTTATTTATGAAAAAACAAAAAATAATAAACACTGCTTTTCTTATTTTATTAATCTTAGGATGTCTTCTAATTTTCTTTTTTTCGAGTCAAAATGGTGAGGAATCCACAAAGACAAGTAGTGGAGTAGTGAAGTTTATTCTTTCAATTTTCATACCATCATTCTCTACTCTAGTTGAAGAAGAACAAGTTTTACTTATTAGAGAGTATAGTCACTTAATAAGAAAGCTTGCTCATTTTAGCGAATTCATGTACCTAGGCTTTACAGCTTTTTCATATCTTTCAACAAAAGAGAAAAAGATACAGATTTTAAAGCGTGGACTAATTGCATTCATCTTCGGAGTAATATATGCAATTAGCGATGAAGTTCATCAAATATTCACATCTTCTCGTGGACCAAGTGCTAGGGATGTTCTTATTGACTCAAGTGGCGTATTTACAGGTGTTTTAGTTGCTTTCTTTATTTTCTATCTAATCGAAAGGAAGCATAAATAAAACATCCCCGCCAACTCTTGACGGGGAACGATTGTTAAACGCGCACACAGGACCTCTCCTGTATGTCTAGGACAGTCCCTTTTAAGGCAACCTGATATCATTCATTTAAGTCCGTAATTAGAATCTAGCATTGTTAAATAAAAATGTAAATACAAAAGTTATATAAAAGTAGGGTTTTTTTACTTGCTTTTATTATAGTTTTTTATACTTTTAATAATTTTGCTGTATATAAATCTAAAAAGATTTATTTTTTGGAAATCAAATAAATACATGTCATCTTCATTGTAAACGAAACAAAATTTGTTTATCTTTGTAGCTATGGTAGGTTTCTTTACAAAAAAGTCTTTTTTTGATGGTTGGGACAACTTTTTGTCTCTTGTTTTACAAAATTTAGTATATATAGCGCTTTTTGCACTTGCATTAACGCTTATATATTTTTTTGGATCTTCTGCTTTAGTTTTTTACTCAATTTTAGTTGTATTTTTACTCATTTCCTCTATCTCTATGGGTGGTACAGCTGAAGTATGTAAGAACTATTCGAATTATAAGAGCGATACTTGGTCTGTATATATAAAAGGAATTAAGAGAAATATTTCTCATTCATTGGTATTCTTCCTATTCTTAATTTTTATAGTAATAATGGTTACTCTGACAATTCCTTTTTATTCTGCTCTTAGTGGCGTTATGGGACTTATTTTAACGCTAATAATGTTTTGGGTTCTTCTCTTCTTCTTATTGGCTATCCCTTATTATTTCCCTTTGATGACGCTTCTTCCAGGAGATGGTCCTTTTAAAACTTTCCGTAAAGCGTTCTTAATTGTTTTCGATAATCCAGGTCCTACTTTATTCTTATTTTTGCATATTATAATTGACACAGTTCTTTCTGTTTTAACAATGGGTTTAGTACCTGGAATTTGTGGTATAATGCTATCTGGTCAAGATATGATGAAGCTATTGATGAAGAAGTATGATTGGCTAGAAGAGAATCCTAATAAAACAAAGAAAGATCTTAATTGGGATGAACTATTGCAAGAAGAAAAAGATACTATTGGGCCTAGAAGCCTCAAGAGTATGATTTTTCCTTGGAAGTAGGAGGAAAGATGCGTGAAGTTGAATTAAAAGCAAGGGTAGTAGATTACCTTAGCTTAAAAGAAAAGATTGAAGCTTTATATGGAGAAGGAAAGACTGTTAATAAGTCAGATCAGTACTTCCATCTACCTGGAAATAAACATCAAGCGCTAAGAATGAGAAACAATAAAGGCGTATTGGAGTTTACTGCTAAAAAAACAAGTAACGATAGCCTTAGCGAAGACAATATGGAATATGAATTCTTTGCGTCTATAGAAGAATATGATAGAGCTTTTAATTTCTTTGTCTGCCTTGGCTACGAACCATACTTTAGAAAGAATAAGACTGGATGGGAGTGGAGTGTTGGAGACATTCATGTAGAACTCTTGGAGGTTAGTGGTAAGAGTAATCTTAAGCCACAAGAAGAGAATACTATTGGATACTTCTTAGAAATGGAAATCTTAATACCATTTAATCAGAAAAATATTGATTTAAGAGACGAACAGAATCAACTACATAATCTTCTTTACCGTTTTGGCCTTAAGGATGATGATATTGTAATGGCTTCTTATCGCTCGATGATTTTGGGAGAATGAGATGGAATTTCGTGCAAGCCATATTCTTGTTAAAGATAAAGAGAGTGCAGATAAGCTCTACGAAAGAATAAAGAAGGGTGAAAACTTTGCGTCTCTTGCTCACCAATACTCTACATGCCCAAGCAAAGAAAAGGGTGGAGATTTAGGTTGGTTTAAAGAAGGAGCAATGGTTAGAGAGTTTGAAGCTCAAGTTAGACGTATGGGCGTTGGCTCAATAAGTAAGCCTATAAGAACTCAGTTTGGCTATCATATTATTAAAAAGACTGGAGTAAGAGAATGATAACAATATATACAGATGGTGGTTGCTCTGGTAATCCTGGTCCTGGTGGCTGGGCCTTCGTCGTAAGTGAAAATGGAGCACTTAGCTTCTCTTCTAGTGGTGGAGAAAAAGAAACAACCAATAACAAAATGGAGCTTACTGCAGTTATAAATGCTCTTAAATATGCTAAAGAAAAAGGCGAGAAAGAGATAATTGTTCTGACAGATAGCCAGTATGTTAAAAATGGAATAACCCTTTGGATTCATTCATGGAAGAAAAACGGATGGAGAACAAGCAGTAAAGGTGCTGTAAAAAACATTGATTATTGGCTTGAATTAGATGCTCTTAATTCTTCTCTTAATGTAAATTGGAATTGGGTTAAAGGACATGCAGGAATAGAAGGTAACGAGGAGTGCGATAGACTTGTTAGACTTGAGACATCTCGCTTTCTTGTGTAGTGTGTTCTAAGTAAGAGTAGAAGGGAGAACCTTCTGCTAAGATAGAAATTATAGTTTTATTGTTTGGAAAAAGAAGAAGTACAGAATGAGCATAGCTCGCAGCTTCTTCTTTTTTATTTTGACGAATAAGGGACTCTAGATATAATTCTGTTATTGTCTCATCAGCACTTTCTCTTTCAAGAATGGATCTTAGTGAATTTGAATAGTTTTCTTCATCATTAAGGAGTAAATAAGAGAGTGCCTTAATTTTTGTAAAACGAGTATAGTTTGGGTATTTTATTTCACATACTTTAGCTTGCTCTATTACCTTTTCGTACTCTTTTTCATTGTATAAAGAATAGATGTAGTTGTATTCATTTTCTACACTATCTTTTTCTTCTAAAAGTGAAAGGTAATAGAGAGAATCCTTCTCTCCTGTGTATTCCTTTGTTTGGCAGGAGAGAAGAGTTATAGCTAAAACAAGAATGAAATTAACCCAAGACAGTCTTTTCAATTTCTATCACCTGGTCTCTATATAAGTTAACAATTCCAGAGCCATAGTCGGCAATAAGCTGAATCATATTTCTTGGTTCTGGTCCCATATCAACACCATTGAGTCTATCGCCAGCGTCTCCAAGGCCAGGAAGGATGTAAGCTTGTTCATTTAATACTGGGTCCATCCATAGGGTATATACTTCAGCTTCTTCGATAGCCCTTGTTATTCTAAGTGCGCCCTTGAGTGCTGAGATAACATTAATAAACTTAATAGATCTTGGCTTTACACCATTTTCTTTAAGGTACTTTACAATAGTAACAAGCGAGCCACCTGTTGCATTCATAGGGTCAGCAAAGATTAAGTCCTTGTCTTGTAAATCATCAAGTTTAAAGAAGGATCTATCTAAATCGAGGACATAGTCCATGTTTGATTCTTTCTTTGATTCATCTCTTTTAATTTTGAAAAGAGCAAATGGTGTTATTGTTTCATCTGATGAGTAGTCCTGAAACTCCTTACTAATAATCATAGAAGGAAGTAGGGCTCCGCGGAGCATGACGCACATAACAGATGAATGAGCAAGCTCATCGACATCAGGGATTCTATGTACAGCATAGTTTCTGCATGGGTTGGTTACAGGAGTTTCTTGAATCATAGAACGCTTGTTGTTAAGGTTCTTATCTGCAAATGAGTGGGCGAACATGATTTCGTAAGCTCTCTGGATATAATATAAGAATTCTTCATGACCAGTCTTTGGATTACGAAGTTTAGCAATGATTCTACTTGCTTCTCCATGTTGCTCTCTTGGCGTTTCAAAAGAATAGACATGGATTCTATCATTTTCTTCACATACCTTTTTTAGGTAGGTACCAATTTCTTGAGCTGACTCAGTTAACTCTTTTTTTGCTTCATCATTGCTCATGTTTTTTTCAAGCTTAGAACAAGCGTCTAAGCTTTTTGAATAAAGTTTGCCAACGTGATCTATATGTTTTTTGTCATTTTCGCTTAGATAGCCATCTAAGTCTTGTGCATGAAGAATTATTTTGTTCATATTTACTCCTGAGAATTAATTCTATTCTAAATAATAAGCCTTGAGTAGTAAGTGTTAAGAAAAGAAAAGCAAAAATTACATCTTATCTTTTATTAGCTCTTCTATTTTGATAATATAACATAAGAGAGGTTTTCGATATGAATCTTGTATTTTTAGGCCCTCCGGGAGCAGGTAAGGGCACAATAGCTGCAGTTGCTAAGGATTATTTAGGTGTTCCTCATATTTCAACAGGTGATCTATTTAGAGCAAACATCAAAGAAGAGACAGAACTTGGAAAGCGTGTTAAGGAAATTTTAGCACAGGGTAGCCTTGTTCCAGATGAAATCACAATTGAAATGGTAAGAAATAGGCTTAAAGAAGATGACTGCAAGAAGGGTTTTATACTTGATGGTTTTCCTAGAACTATTAAGCAGGCTGAAGCTCTTAGCCAGATGACAGACCTTGACGGCGTTGTTAACTTTGTTCTTAGTGAAGAAGAAATCATTAAAAGATTAAGTGGCAGAAGAATGTGTAAGAGCACAGGACGCACTTATCACGTTATCTTCAATCCTCCAAAGAGAGAAGGTTTTGATGATGAGACTGGTGAGGCTCTTATTCAGCGTGATGATGATAAGCCAGAAGCAATTCGCCATCGCTTAGAAGTTTATAATGAATCAACAGCACCACTAATTGATTACTATAAAAACAAGGGTCTTGTGATGGATTTATTCTGTACAAATGATCCTGAAGAAACAAATCAGAATTTCTTTAAATTAATTAAAAAGTAATCTATTTTGGATTGTTTTGCTTTACCCCATTTGATAATATCTTGTGGGGTATTTTTATGACAAAAAGTTTTCCAAAAATATATTCAACATTTTCTATCGATTTTGTTTCTCCTCTTTTCCCAAAGAGAGGAGAGGAAGTTAAGATTTCTATCGTTTCATCAGAAAAATTGGATTCTATTATCCTAAAGTATGATGGACAAACAGGACTTGTTTTTAATAAAGAGCTAAAAGAAGATGGAAGATATAACAGTCTTATTAAGTATTCTATATCTGTTCCTACAACTTTAGACGATGAGCTTTTCCACTATTATTTTGCTTTTTTTGTAGGAGATAAAAGCTTCTATTACTCTAAAAAAGGAGTTACTAGATATACTCCAAATACAGACGACAGATTCTCTCTTGTGCTTGATTTAGATGCTCCAGATTGGGTCGCATCTGCAACATGCTATCAAATATTTCCTGATAGATTTTGTAACGCTGATTCTACACTTGGCGCAAAAAATGGCGAATATGAATTTGACGGAGGAAAAGTAACAACACCTAATTGGTACGATAAGCCAAAGCCATGGGAGTATTCTCGTTGTTGTGATTTCTATAATGGAGATTTAAAAGGAATAGAGAGCAAAGCCAAGTATTTGAAAGCGCTTGGAGTAAGCTGCGTCTATCTAAATCCAATTTTCTCATCTCAATCTGTACATCGTTACGATACAATCGATTTTTTTCAAGTTGATGAAAAGCTTGGAGGAAACATTGCTTTAGCTGAGCTAACAAATACTTTCCACAAAGAAGGCATTAGGGTTGTTCTCGATATTTCCATTAATCATACTGGCTTAGAGGCTACTTGGCTAAAGAAGGCTTTGAAAGATAAGAATAGCGACGAAAGAGAATTCTATTATTTTAAACAAGATGGTTCACTAGGTTGTTGGCAAGATGTTAAAACTCTTCCTCAACTTAACTATTCTTCTAAAAAACTAAGAGCTTTGATGTACAAGAATAAGGACTCTGTAATGCAAAAGTTCCTTCTTCCTCCTTACTCAATTGATGGATGGAGACTCGACGTTGCTCCAGAGGTTGGGCGAAGAGGAAATAGCCAATTATGTAAAGATGTATGGCGTGAAGTTAGAGAAAGCCTTAAAAAGACAAAGAAGGATCTTTATTTAGTTGGTGAAGATTGGGATGATTCGAAAGAATATATCTCAGGCGATATGTGGGATGCCACAATGAATTATTATGGATCTGGAAGAATTTTACGCTCTTGGATGGGTGAAAGAGATAGATTCTTAGAAAAAGCATGGGGACATAATCCAGAGAAAGAGGAGCCATGGGATGCTGAAGAGACAGTTAATGCACTCAATGAAGCGCTTTTTGATCTTCCTGGACAAGTACCATTCTTTAGCATGAATTTGTTTGATTCGCATGATACTCCTCGTTTACATAACGACAAACAAGTATTTGATCGAGAGATCTACAAAGGCGTAGTGCTTGCACTCTATTTTCTTCCAGGTATGCCTAATATTTACTATGGTGATGAGATACTTCTTGATGGCGAGCTTGGTAGCAATGAAGGCGCAAGATACCCAATGGAATGGAGAGAAGAAAACTGGGATAAGGATATGCTTTCTCTATATAGAGAGATTGGAAAAATAAGAGAAGAGAAATCATTCTCTTATGATTCAATAAATATTATTCCACTAGATTCTACAGCCTTTGCAATTGAAAGAATAAGAGAGGATAAAGCCTACATTGCTGTAATAAATAGGGGAGAAGAAAGAACTATTAGCCTATCTTCATTCTTATTACCTCAATGTAATGCAAAGGTTATTCTTGGAGAGGCTAGCATCACAAAAGAAGAAGACTACCTAATTAGAGTTAAAGATAAAAAATCTATTGTTATCGCTATAGAGTAGAAGTTGTCTTTTTTTCTCTTTATGCTCAAATTAATTATAGAGGAGACCTATATGAAAAAAACAATTACACTATTAGTTGCACTTTGCGTGTCTTTGACACTATTTGCTTTTAGTGCAAATGAAAGTGACTACATTTTCTATGTTGAAAATGATTATGAAAAGGACTTTGATTATCTTTCATCATCTTTAGATAATGCCAAAACAAATGATGAAAAAGCTGAGATTTTATGGAGACTAAGCAGAACAAAGTTAACCATTACAGATGAGAATAAAGAGAGCATGAGCAAAGAGGAGCTTCTTTCTTCTTATGGTGATTACTCATCTAGTGATAAGCCTAAAAGCGATGATAAATCTTCTGCTTTCTATTACGCCTATTCGTCCTTAGAATTAAAGCAAACAGCTAATGCTTATCATTGGCTTGCTTCAGCTGTTGGCCGATGTGGACAAGTTCATGGCGCTCTTAATAGTTTATCAAAGGCTAGTGGTATGAAAAAACTTGAAGATAAAGCCCTTGAAAACTTTGGAAAGTTTAACCTTGAAACAGATAGTTGGTATGTCCTTTCTATTCTTTATAGGTCACTTCCTGGCTCTCCAATTAGCTTTGGTAATTCTAATTATGCTATTTCATATATTAGAAAATGCATCATGACACAAGATAATGCCAATAGAACTAACGGTACTAATTATCTTGAGTGCGCTGAGCAACTATATAAGAGAGATTGGAGCCAAAGTAAGCGAAGTAAAGAATTTGCTAAAATGCTCAAATCATATGAAAAAGCTAAAGAAAAGGGTGAAGGTGCAACTGAAATAAATAAGTACTATGAAGGCTATCTTTCTAGTATGGGAAATCCATTCTATGTAGCCGCTTCGTTATCTAGTATTTCTGATAGACAGGAAGCTATTAGCATGCTTGATTATGCTTCAAGATTAATAGAAGCTAGACTCAAAAATGCTAAGACAGAATATAGCAAAAACAAAATGCTAGAAGAAAAAGAAAGGATTGATAGCACTCTTAAAGAGTGGCGGTGAAGAGTATTTTTATGTTTTTAAGGGAGAAGGGCGAATAATCCTTTCTCCCTTTTTATTTATCTTCTACTTCATACTTTAATGTTTAAAAGAATATTTAATATTATTTTTACATAAAAAATATGGGTAAAGTGTTGAAAAGTGGGTTAAAGTGGGTTAAAGTGTCATATAGAAAATGGGTATTCCCATAGGAAGGCGATATGATGCAGTTTCTCACAGGAATGTATGATGGAAAGATTGACGACAAGGGTCGCCTGTCTTTGCCTGCACGACTGAGAAATGCTCTTTCTTCTGAACAGGTGGTGATTCTTCCAGGTCTGGACGGTAACCATTTAATGTTGATGACACCTGACTACTTCGAAAATCAGTTCTGCAAGCAAATACTCTCAACCCCACTAGCGCTTATGGACAAAGAAAAGAGACAGTTGGTTAGGCTATTGATTTCACCAGCACAATATGTAGATATTGATTCCGCTGGAAGAATCAGTATTCCACTTCGTTCAAGAACAGATTTTTCCCTTCTTCCAAAGAGTGAAGCTCTCTTAGTTGGTACTGGTTATGCTGTTGAAATATGGAATCCAGAAACATATGAAAAGAGTATGGAAGAAGAGAATGCATCAATTTCTGAATTAGCTCAGAAAATATATGACGGGGAAGGTAAATAAATAAAATGACTATTGTTCATTATCCAGTTATGCACCAAGAGGTGCTCGATTACTTAACCCTGCCGACCGACAGAACATCTCTCTTAATTGACTGTACGACAGGAGAAGGGGGACACACAAAGCTCTTTTTAGACAAGTATCCTCTTTTAACTGTTATCGGATTAGATAGAGATAGCGAAATACAGAAAAAGGCAATTGAAAGATTTCTACCTTATGGTGATAGATTTAAGCCTGTAAATACATGGTTTAATGATTATCTTGAAGAACGTGATAGCGAATCAGCTGATGCTATTCTCTTTGATTTAGGTATATCTACTTTTCATTATGAGGAAAGTGAAAGAGGTTTTTCATTTAGAAAAGATGAAGAGCTTGATATGCGCTTAGATTCAAGCCAAAGACTTACAGCTGAGACAATTGTTAATGAATATGGAGAAGAAGAATTAGCTAATGTCATCTATAAATATGGAGAAGAGCGTTATTCGAGAAGAATAAGTCGTGCTATCTGCGAATATAGAAAGACAAAAAGAATTACATCTTCTTTAGAATTAAGTTCGATTATTTCGTCATGTGTTCCACGTGAATATAGATATGGAAGAATTAATCCAGCAACAAGGACATTCCAAGCATTAAGAATAGAGGTAAACAAGGAGCTTGATAGAATCGAACCTGCTCTAACTAATGCTTTAAGAGTTTTAAAAAAAGGTGGACGTGTTGCTGTTATTACATTCCATTCTTTAGAGGATAGGATTGTCAAATGGACATTCAAAGATCGTGAGAGCAAGTATGGCGATATTAAAATCTTAACAAAGAAACCTATTATTCCTAGTGATAAGGAGTGTGAGGAAAACGCACCTTCTCGTTCAGCTAAGCTTAGGGTAGTGGAGAAAATATAATGAAATTCAGAGAAAATGAAAGAAAATCTTTTGATTTTAAGGCTAAAGCATTAATTATTTTATCAATTCTTATTTCTTTTTTTGCTATAATGCTACCAATCTGGCAGAAAGGATTAAGTAGACAAACTCACTATGAGTTCTTGCTTTCTAAACAAAAGTTAGAGAAGCTAGATGAAGAGGAGAGAAATCTTCTTGCATATATTTCTTCAAAGGAAGAAACAAGTGAGGTTAGTTCAACAAATCTTAAAGCAGGAATATAATCGGGGTTTAAGTAAGGAATGTATGATGAGAGGTACAATAGCACTGATTTAGGGATGTACGATGACTATGCTCCTTTTGAAAAAGAAGAGAGCACAGATGGTCTGTTTTCGCCTTTTACTTATCTTTGTTTTGTACTCTTTCTTGCACTCTTTGGGCTTGCAACTCTATTTTCTTCCTCTTATGACGTTGCTATAAGAGAAGGACTAAAGTTTTACACTCTATTTTATAAACAAGCTATTTCTCTTGTAATTTCTGTATTAGTTGGGATAGCTTTATTTTTTGTCCCACTTAATGTTTTAAAAAAGCTGTATTTCTTAACTTATCCGGTATATCTAGTCTTATTTGGACTCTTCTTTTTCCTACCATCTCTTCTTTCTTTTTATACTCTTAAATCTACATTTGCACTTTTAGGTGTTATATCTCTTACATTCTTTCTATCTGATGTTGTTACCATTATAAAAGAAAGAGAGAGGATGGGTATTTTACTTATCTTTACTCTCTTAATAACTCTCTTTACCTTAATAAGCGAAACATATATTTCTGGCTTAGGTTGGTATTTGCTTTCTTCTATAGTAATCATCTCAATTCTTATTGCAACTAGAGCAAGAAAAAGCTATATAATCTTTTTCTCTGTAGCTCTTTTTGTTTTATTAACTTTTCTAACTTTAGGCATTACTCATTTATTTTATTCGCTTAGCAAGTCAATAATGCCTATTTCATCTAGCGAATACTATTCTGAAGATCTATATTTTTCATCCCTTGCAATTAAAGAGGGTGGAGTAAGTGGAATTGGAGTAGGTAATGGCCTATATAAATTAGGTCTAATTAGTAACATCGAAGGTGAATACATCTTTGCATCTCTTTCTGAAGAGATTGGAGTAATAGGCTTACTTCTTATTCTCTTTTGTGCATTGATGATTTTGATTGTTGGATTACGAAGTAGCTCAAGAGCCTATAAGAAAGGGGAAAAATATCTTTCAACACTACTATCTAGTTTAATTGTCTTCTTTGTTTTTTCGCTTTTAATTAATATGCTATATGTCTCAGGACTTCTTCCTTTTGAAGGAGTTCCTCTCTTTCTTTTCTCATACAATCCAGTATGTGAAGGATTAATTGTTATAATCCTACTTTTGCTTTATAAGTTCATCTATCGACTTGGAAGGAGTAAAGAAAGATGAGAAAAAAAACTTTGGCTTTTCTTTCTCTTTTCTTTCTGATTTCTCTTTGTGCGTTATATTTTTCATTTGGACTGAGAGGTCGTTTTACCCTAATTAATTACTCTTCATCATCTTCTTTAACATATTCAGTTGAGAAGATTCTTTTATCTAATCTTGGCAAAAACAAGCTCTTTGTTAACAAAAACAAGATAAGAAAGCAAATTGAAGATTTGTCATATATAGAGAGTGCTTCTTTAAGTTTAAGTGGAACAAAGATTGATTTAACGATAGAAAACATTGAGGATGCTCTTATTCTAAAAGGCAGTGACTCTTACTACTTCTATTCTGACTCAATCTATCCATTAGAAAAAAAGGACATTCTACCTTTAAGTAAAAACTATGTTATTCTTGATTTAGATGATTCAGTTATAACATTTCTACTAGAAGGTAAAGAGACAAGAGAAATAAGAAAAATGATTAACACTTTGGCCTCTCTTTCTTCACGTTCTAGCTTGATAACAAAGGCCGAATATGACAATAATAAATCAAGTATATTTTCAGGTTCTTTAACTCTTTATTTGGAGCCAATTGAATCTATTTTGGTTGTAGATGATATACGTGACTTAGATAGATTAGATGATGCTTTAAATATTTTGGAAGAACAATATTTTGAATCTAAAGATAGACTAAATGGAGAAATGAGAGAATATATTCTCTCTGCTTCATCTATAATTAAATTGAGGTGACGACAGTGGCTGCAGATAAAACAATAGTAGGTTTAGATATTGGAACAAGCTCCACTCGTGTTGCTGTGGGATCTGTTGGGCGTGATGGTCAGCTTGTTATCGAATGTGTTACAGAGCGACCTAGTGAAGGGGTAAAAAACGGTTCTATAGTAAATATTGAACAGACTATGAAGGTCCTTGGACAGGTTATCTCGGACTCTGAGGTACAAGCTGGATGTGAGATATCATCGGTAATTATAGGCCTTGGTGGTGACCAGATTAGAGGAATAAGAAGTAACGGCGTTGTTGGAATTAACTCCAAAGACCAAGAAATAACGAAGGATGATATTCGTCGCAGCATCGACGTTGCAAGAAATATTCAACTGCCACAAAACATGGAGATAATGCATTCTCTTGTTCAGGATTTCTACGTCGATTCACGTTCTGGCATAAAAGATCCAGTTGATATGCTTGGTCATAGATTAGATACAAAGATTCTTCTTGTCTTGGGTTCTTCTCCGATTATACAGAACCAGAAGAAATGTGTTCAGAAATCCGGCTTAAATGTTCAAAAGGTTGTTTTTCAAACTTTAGCTGATGCTGAAGTCGTACTTTCTCCTGAAGAGAAAGATATGGGAGCATTGGTTATCGATATTGGTGCAGGAACAACTAATTACATTGCATATGCTAGTGGTTCTCCTGTTCATGTTGGCGGAATAAATAGAGGAAGTGATCTTGTCACAAGTGATATTTCATATCTATTTCAGCTTCCTAAGACTGCCGCAGAATCACTAAAGATTACAGATGGTTCATGCTATAGTCCTGGAGTTGACAATGATGAGACTGTTCTTACTCCATCGCTTGGTGGAAAGCCATCTATTAGAATGCCTCGTAAGGAATTTGCAAAAGTTATTGAAGCTAGAATGGCTGAGATACTTTTAATGATACAATCTGATTTACAGGAGAATAACATTAATGGTCCATTTGGCTCAGGCATTATACTTGTTGGTGGTGGAGCATTAATGAGTGGAGTGACTGAGCTTGCTGCTGAGATATTCCGTCTTCCTGCACGAATTGGTTTTCCTGAAGCAATTAGTGGTCTTGATAGGGCATACATAGATCCTAAGTATGCTACTGTGCTTGGTCTATTTAAGAGCGAAGCAAGACGCTATCGAGATAGTAGCGATATTTCAGGAATAAAAGAGAATAAGGGCTTTGGAAAGAAGCTTAAAGGTTTACTAGGAAAATTGTTTTAAGGAGTTCTTATGAGCTTTAACTTGTTTGATATTGAAGATACAACTACAGGTGAACAAACAACGCCAACTATTATTAAGGTTGTAGGTGTTGGTGGTGGCGGTGGCAATGCCGTTAACAGAATGATTGCTAATGGCCTTAAGAAGGTATCTTTTGTTGCTTTAAACACAGATGTTCAAGCCCTTCAGCGCAGTAACGCGCAGACTAGAATTGCAATCGGTAAAGAGCTTACTGGAGGCTTAGGTGCAGGTGGTCAGCCAGAAATTGGCGAAAAGGCTGCGCTTGAAAGTAAGGAAGAGATAAAGAAAGAGCTAGAAAATTCTGATATGGTATTTATTACAGCAGGAATGGGTGGTGGAACGGGTACTGGAGCTGCCGCTGTTGTTGCTGAGATAGCAAAGAGTTGTAACGCACTTACTGTCGCTGTAGTTACAACGCCATTCAGTTTTGAAGGCAAAAAGAAGCTTAGCCTTGCTGAGCAGGGAATTGAAAAATTACGTAAGAGCGTGGATACACTTATTATTATTCCTAACCAGCATCTTTTGAATGTTGTTGAGCAGAATACTCCAATTAAGAAAGCATTCTTACTTGCTGACTCAGCACTTCTACAAGCCGTTCAAGGAATAAGCGACCTTATTACAGAGCCTGGTGAAATTAACATTGACTTCGCCGATGTTAAGACTGTCATGAAGGGAAAAGGAGATGCTCTTATTGGACTCGGCTTTGGTGAAGGTACAGATAGAGCTATTGAAGCTGCTAAGCAGTCTATTAATAATCCTCTACTAGAAAATGCTTCGATAGAAGGAGCAAAGGCTGTTCTTGTTAATATTGCTGGTGGAGATAACTTAACGCTTCAAGAGTATCAAGATGTTGTTGAGTTAATTACAGCAAATGTTGATGAAGAAGCTTTAATTACAGCGGGTCAGTCTTATAATCCTGCTTTAGGAGAGAGAATAAGAGTTACTGTTGTTGCAACAGGCTTTGAGCACAGATCTGTTTCTACAGGCGCTAATGCTGCTGAAATATTTGGTACTAACAAATCTGGTCGTGAAAATATTGAAACACCTGTAGAAAAAGAGAAGAAAGAAGAAGTAAGAACACCTTCTTATACTTATAACAACAATAATAATGGAAATAATAAAGAGAAGGATATTGGTGTTATTAATATTAATCGTTGGACTGATTTAAAGAATCAAATTTCACAGCGTCAGAGTGGAAATAATGATTATACAACGCCATCTATTCTCAGAATGCGCAATGATGACGACGAATAATATCAGTGCAGTTAATAGGGATTTAATCAATCAATTTGATGATAACTTACTTTTCTTTTATCGCCTCTCGGAAAAAACCCGAGAGGTTTATAAAAGGGAAGCAGAACTCTTTGTTTCATATCTTGAAAAAGAAGGGCTAAAAGTAGAGGAGTGTACGCCTCTACTTGTTGAAAACTATATAGTTAAAAGAGAAGAGGGTGACAAGATTAACGAGAGAACTGCTTCAAAGATTCTCTCTTCTCTTCGTACTTTCTATAAGTTCTTAATGCTCGAGCATATTTGTGATAGAAATCCTGCTAAAGAAGTACAAAAGCCTAAAGAAAAGGTACATATTCCAAAGACAATTAGTGAAGATGAAATAGATGAGATTATGTCATCCTTCACAAAAGATGAATTAGGCTATAGAGATTATGCGCTCTTTGAACTTATTT
The DNA here is from genome assembly GCA_002406055.1 of Spirochaetales bacterium UBA4629. Classification (GTDB taxonomy): domain Bacteria; phylum Spirochaetota; class Spirochaetia; order Sphaerochaetales; family Sphaerochaetaceae; genus Ornithospirochaeta. The sequence continues at coordinate 12,861 of DHMZ01000040.1, read as the reverse complement.
ATTCCTCTGGAATGCGTATTAGTGAAGCTGTTGGTTTAAATGTCAGTTCGTACCGTAAAGAAGAAAAAGCGATAAATGTTATTGGAAAAAGAAATAAAGAGCGTATTGTCTTTATCGGTGAAATTGCTATAAGCGTTTTGAATTATTATATAGAAAATGTACGTCCTAAGCTTTTGAGTAAAAAGAATATGAAAGAGAAGGCTCTTTTTCTTAATAGAAGAGGAGGGCGACTTACAAGACAAGCTGCCCATCTACGTTTCTCTTCAGTTACATCAACGCTAGGTCTCGATTGTACAATCCATACGCTACGACACTCCTTTGCTTCTCATATGCTTAAACATGGTGCAGATATAAGGAGCGTTCAAGAGATGTTAGGGCATAGCGATATTAAAACTACCCAAATATATACGCAATTAGATACATCATCTCTTTTAAATGCTTTTGATCAGTTCTCGCTTACAGATGATTTTGACAAAAATGAAGAATAATCTGTTATATATTATGTGAGAGAGATATTAACAAAAGAGTTTGAATCAATTGCCATAAGATACATTGGTCGTTTTCCTCAAGAAAAAGCTATATTCTTTTACTTTGGAAAAGAAGAGAATAAAGAGGCACTTGTTGAAGTTTACCGAAGCACAATAGAAGCTATATTTAATGGATATAGTGTCTTTTACACTCCTTCTTTTTTTCTTTCTTCGGCAGTAGAAAAGGCCTTTAAAGATACTCTTTTTGGACGCTTATATAGTTTTATTCCAAAAGGACTTGAAAGTGTTAGCAAGGAAGTTTTAAGTAAGGCCCTTATTACAGGTGGTGGAGTACTAAGCATAGTAGAAGATAGTGCCACCTTTTCATATGAAGCATTAACTGGAATAAGAACAGTAGCAACGCTGCTATCTAATGCTACTATAGTTTGTTCTTCTCACTCTTTTCCTTTCTTTTTAGAAAATGCACTTAATAATGGAAAAGATATTGCAATATTAAAAAGTGCATTACTCTCTAAAAAAATTAGGCAAGTTGCAAGAGATGGCGCTTGTGTTATAGATAGCTTTTCTTCTTTTCTATCTGATGCGGTCTATTTAACATATCCAAAAGAAAAAGGTGAGTACAAGATACAAAATAGAGAATTTGATATAATGAGATTAGATTATGGAAAATAGAGAGTATATTGATTTATTTATTTCATATTCAGAAAAGGTGCGTTCTCTATCTGAAAACACAATTCTTGCCTATGAGGAAGATTTGAACGCATTTCTAGAATATGTGAATAAAGTTAATTTAAGCTTTGAGGATTTTTCTGTTGAGGATAGTAAAGAGTATGTAAGATTCCTTAAAAAGAACTATAGAGAGAGCAGTGTTCTAAGAAAAATTACAGCTCTCCATTCTTTTTTTTCTTATTTAGTTAAAGATGAGTTTATTTTCTCTAATCCCTTTGATGGTGTCTCATTAAGAAAGACCGAGGTGAGACTCCCATCTGTCTTAACAGAGGATGAAGTTAAAGAACTACTAAGTATTCCTCGTTCAACATTTTTAGATGAGAGAGACCATACCTTATTTCTTTTCTTATACACTACAGGCGCCAGAATAAGTGAAGCTCTTTCTATTAATGTTAAAGATATAGAATGGGGAGAGAGAAGAATAAAAATTATAGGTAAGGGCGACAAGGAAAGATTTCTTTTCTTATCTCAAAGCTTGATAAATAATCTTAAAAATATATATTTGCCAAAGAGAGAAGCATACCTTTTAGAAAAAGGAAAGATAAAAGAAAACGCACTTTTTATAGGAGAAAGAGCTTCTAGGTTGCCGTTTTCTTCTGCTCATATTATTTTTGATAAGTATAAGGGATATTTGTCCTTGCAAAAGGATTTTACCCCTCATACCCTCAGGCATTCTTTTGCAACTCACTATTTAGATAGAGGAGCTGACATTAGAATGGTACAGGAGTTGCTTGGACATGAGAGTATATCTACAACGCAGATATATACCCATGTATCGAAGGTTAAATTACGAAATGTATATATAAAAACGCATCCACATGCGGAAGGAAAGAAATGACAGAAATGCAAGGTACAACAATTGTTTGTGTAAGAAAAAATGGTATTGTTGCTATAGCTGGAGATGGCCAAGTAACGCAAGGCAACACTGTAGTAAAAGGAAATGCTCATAAAGTAAGAAGACTATATGACGGAAAGGTTATCATTGGCTTTGCAGGAACTACAGCCGATGCTTTTACGCTCTACGAGCTCTTTGAGGGTAAGCTTAAAGAATTTAATGGCGATTTAACTCGTTCTGCAGTTGAGCTAGCTAAGCAATGGAGAATGGATAAGCAACTTAGAAACTTAGAGGCAATGATGATTGCTTCTGATGGAGAAAAGATGTTTATGATTAGTGGAACAGGTGATGTTCTTGAGCCAGAGGATGACGTGCTTGCTATTGGTAGTGGTGGAAACTTTGCTCGTTCTGCTGCTCTTGCTTACTTAGATAGTAAAGTAGATCTGTCGGCTGAAGAGATTGCTAGACGCAGCGTTAATATTGCTGGCGATATTTGTATATACACTAACCATTCAATTATTGTTGAAACACAGGAAGGAAAGAAAGTATGAACCAACTTGAAGTAAAAAACCTAGATACAATGACGCCTAAACAGATTGTTCAGGCTCTAGATAAATATGTTATTGGACAAAATGATGCAAAGAAGACTATTGCTGTTGCTCTTCGTAACAGAGTAAGAAGAAAAAGATTAAGCCCAGAGCTTAGAGATGAAGTTTCTCCAAAGAATATTCTTATGGTTGGTCCAACTGGAGTTGGAAAGACTGAAATTGCAAGAAGAATAGCTAAGCTTGCTAATGCCCCATTTATTAAGGTTGAAGCAACAAAGTATACAGAAGTTGGCTATGTTGGACGTGATGTAGAGTCTATGGTCAAAGATCTTATGGGTACTGCTGTCCAAATGGTCAGAGAAGAGATGGCAAAGAGTAAAGAAGCTGAAGTTGAGATGAATGTTGAGAATAGAATTCTTGATTTGCTTCTTCCTTCTTTAAATGTTACTGAGGAAGATGAAAAGACTCGAGAAACAAGAGAAAAGTTTAGGCAAATGCTTCGTGACGGCCTCTTTGAAGAAAAAGAGATTGAAATGAATGTACAAAGCAGAGCTAATGTTAATATTCTTGGTGGTGGAAGCATCGAGGAATTACAAGCTGCTATGTCTTCTCTTGGCTCAATCTTTAATGGTAAAGCAGGCGTTCATCAGAGAAAGATTACAGTTAAAAGAGCACGTGAGATAATTAGAGAAGAAGAGATGGATAGAGTAGTCGACAACGATAAAGCTGTTGATGAAGCAAAAGAGCGTACAGAGGAGATGGGTATTATCTT
>DHMZ01000040.1:0-9387 GCA_002406055.1 Spirochaetales bacterium UBA4629 | reverse complement strand
CAGAGAGATATTCTCCCAATTGTTGAAGGTACAAAGGTTGGCACAAAATGGGGTGTAATTGATACTACAAATATTCTCTTTATTGCTGCTGGTGCCTTTTCTGTCTCAAAACCATCTGATTTGATTCCAGAGCTTCAAGGAAGATTCCCTCTACATGTTGAGCTTAATGATTTAACAAGTGATGATTTCTATAGAATTCTCACTGAACCTCAGAATGCTATGACAAAGCAGTATAAAGCACTTCTTAGCACAGAAAATGTAAATATTGAATTTGATGAGGATGCTCTCAGAGAAATAGCAAGTATTGCATATACTGTTAATAAGAGTAATGATAATATTGGTGCAAGAAGGCTCCATACTGTTATGGAGAAGCTCTTAGAGGAGCTTAGTTTCTCAGCTGATGAGCTATCTGGACAGACCATTACTATTACATCCAACTATGTTAATGAAAGATTAAGTAATATTGTAAAGGATCAAGACTTGTCTAGATATATTCTCTAAAGGAGATTGTATTATGCAGTACATAACGCTAATTAGCGATAGTTATGAAGATGCTGTTAGACAAGCTAAAGAAAAATACGGTGATCAAATAAGAGTACACTCTAGGCGTGATTTTACAACGCCTGGAGGTCTTTTTACAAAAAAGCAAAAGAAGTGCGAGATTACTTGCTATATTTCTTCGGTTATATCTAAAGGGGATGAAAATAAGGAGGATATAAACGAATTCGAAAAGGAAGCTAAAACACCAGATCCTTTATTAATGAGTAAAGCAGAGAGACTTAATACAGAAGTTCATCGTGGTAGCGGTCGTGTGCTATCTGAAGCAGAGCGTCTATTAAGCCTAAACTATATTTATGGACCTCTTAGAGAGCACCTCCTAGATGGCTTTTCTTCCTCTTTAGAAGATTGTCCACGTAAACTCACAGAAAGAATCATCGAAAGTACGAAGATGGACTACGAAGCTCAAATTCATCCGTCTCGTGTTGTTGTGTTCCTTGGTCCTACAGGTGGAGGAAAGACAACTACGCTTGCTAAAGTTGCCTACATGTATAAGCAAAGTGGCAAGAAGGTAGGAATTATTACGCTTGATTGTTACCGAGTAGGTGCAGTTGAACAAATGAATGCCTTTGCCCATGCATTAGATATTCCTGTTTCTGTTGCTAAGAGAGAAGATGAGCTTATTGAGGCTTTAGAAAGCTACACGTACTATGACTTGATTCTTGTAGATACTATGGGACTATCGAGTAAAGATGTTGAATTAAACTTGAGATTAAAAGGACTTGTAATGCGTCTGATGAGAATGAACACAACATTCTCGCTCATTATTCCTGCTTCAATGAAAGAGGAGGATATGATGAGACACTATGAACGCTATAAAGATGATTTCAACATTAACTCAATGATAGTTACCAAGCTAGATGAATCAAGAACAATTGGTAATGCACTATCTTTCTCTTATAGAACAAATCTTCCAATTCTCTTTTTTACAGATGGACAAAAGGTTCCAGAAGACTTGGAGAAGGCATCTACAGATGTAATTGTAGAAAACCTAATTGGATTTGGCTTGGATTATAGAGCATATAGCGGACAGCTTAAAGTTTAGCTTTTTCTTTTAAAGCTCTCTCTATTATAGGGAGAGTTTCATTTTCATCTTTTGAAATATAAATGTAGTAGTGACTAAGTAATGTACAATCTTCAATTCCGATTGATGGCGCATATATTACTTTTGTTTCTTTGTTTTCAGTATATGAATAAACAAATTCGTTTGCTATTTTATTGTATTGATTTCCATAGTAGGCGATGGCTTCACCTTTTAGATTAAATAAAAGAACTTCTCCAGAATAATTAGCTTTTTCTAGTTCTTTACTTACTAGCGTGTTTATTTCTTCGTCCATTGTTAAAACTAAGTCAGAACCACGCTTATATGTAATATCTACATTGGGAGTAATGTATGAAGAGTAGTTCTCTTCAATACACATTACTAATTCTTTAACAGAAGAATATGGATACTCTCTTTCTTTTTTCTTAATAATCTCTAAATCAGATTCTAATTCATTTATTTCTATTAGGTTTTCTATATAAGCATTGTCATATTCTTCCTTAAAAGGAAAAAAGTTTTCTCCAACAGTAGACATTGCTGTTATTTCTATGGAAGAGTAATTGGTGTAGGGACTTATGATATTTGCTATCATCTGAATTTGATCGTTTTGTTTTATAAAAAACCCCTCTATTGTTGTGTCGATTGCAAGCACAATTCCTCTTCTATCGTAGATCGTTCCTTTTATGTTTTCTTTTGAGATTGTTGGGTTAGTATATCTTGAATCTGTTTGGTTTTTATTTATAACAATATTTTGAATAATTAACAAAAATGCTAAGATAAAGAAAAGTATAAAGATAAAAGGGGTACTACTATTGTTGCCTTTGTCTTTCATATAAATATAATAGAGTTCTGAACGAGGTTTTGTCGAGATATGGGAAGATATGATTATGATGATATGCCAACTAAGAATACAAGAAGGGGAAGGAAAGGTAATAGAGCAACTGCTCTTATGACATTCTTTTTTATTCTCGTTGCTCTTATTATCATTGTTATATATCTAATAGCTAATCCAAGTGAAAAAGTAGACATTGTTGATTCAGGTAATGTTTTAACTCAAACAAAGAAAAATGAAGAAGAGAAGAAATCTTTAGTTGATTTAACACAGAAAAGGGATGAGGAAAAAGAGAGTGATAACTCTCTCATAGCAACACTTCCTTTAGTAAACGATGAATATCCTGTTTATGATGATGGCTCTAGTAGCGATTTATCTGACGCTATGACTGAAGAACCTGTAGAGAATGAATCTAGTAGTGCTATTACCTTACCAATTGTTGATGGATTAGATAATTCGTCAGCTAGTTCTATCCAACAAAGTGAAGAAACTATTGAAAAAATTGACGAAGCAGAATCTACTCAAGATAATACTGTGGCTCAAAGCAATGAACCTCTTCTTGATTCAACAACTCCAGAAGAGCCAAATGTTGCTGTTACTTTACCTCTTTTGAATGAGGAACTTCCTGTTGTTGTGGAGCCTGTTGTTGAAGAAGAAGTAGAACCACTTAATGCTGATTATTCATTTATTTCTGTTCCTCTGGTAAACAATGAAGAAGAAAATGCAATTATAAATGATGAAGTATCTCTTCCAAAAGAAGAAACGAGTGTTGTAGAAGAGGAAGATATTGTTGCTCAAATAACTCCAATAGTAGATTCTAATTTGCCTCTTGATGACAATAGTAATATAATCAATGATGATTATTCATTTACAACGCTTCCTCTTTTAACAGAAGAGAGGAGCGTAGTAGTAGAGGAAGAAAACAAAGCACAATCTCCTCTTGAAAGTATTGATTCTTCTTTGATTGTTCCATATTCATCATCTGTTTTTGATGGTGAAAAGGTATTTATTAAATCATCTAGTGGTAGTCCAGTAAAATCAATAATAGATGGAACTGTAACTAAGCTTGGTAGAGAAAATGGACAAAAATATGTAGTAGTTACAGATAGCGATGGTAATAGCTATATCTACTCAGGTTTTGAACGTGTTATCGTAAAGAAAAATAGTCGTATAAAAGAAGGATCTATACTTGGTTCAACAGGTTCTTCTTCCAATACGATAACAGTTGGTTTTATTCCAAACGATAATAATTAATAGACAGTGTACTTATTAAATGATTAATTAAGCTATTTTGCTTGTTTATTCTTAATCCAAATCTCTTACTTTTGATTTCGACTAATAAGTCTTTGACTTATAATTTAAGAAAGAAGTGGGGGAATTTTATGAATAAACTGTCAAAGTTATTTGTCTTTTTTATCATCACATTAGCGTTAATATCTTCCTGTACAACTACAAAAGAAGTTGATGATGGGATTTTGAGAGTAAATGGACATGTTGTTTCTTTTGATTTAGATGGTGGTAAATTCAAAGAAAACGAATATGAAAAGACGTTAAAAATGTCAAAAGAAGAAGGCGAGACTATTCTTCTTCCTGAAGCAGAAAAAGATTATTTTATTTTTGGTGGATGGAATAGTGATAGTGAGTCTGGTCTTTTTGACATAGAAAGATCGAAAATAACTCAAGATACTATCTTTAAGGCAAATTGGGTTCCTGTTTCATATGCTATTATCTATGATTTAGATGGCTTTGTACAAAATGACTATGTAAAAAAGGAAGCTATTGTTGAAGCTGAGCCTGTTAAGGTTGAAGAGAAGAAGAACCCAAATAGCTATACAGTTTTAGATTCTTTTACATTAATTAATCCAACAAAAGAAGGTTTTGATTTTTTAGGTTGGAGAAAGAAAGGAAGTAATGGTGCACCTTCTTATAGTTATGTTATTAAGAAAGGAACAACTGGAAAAGTTGAACTTGAAACAGTTTGGCTCAGAAAATCTTACATCATTAAATATGATTTAAACCAGGGAAAGCTTAATGGCGAAAATCCTGCTAAATTTGTTTATGATAAAGAACCTGTTACTTTGTTAGCTCCTGAGCGTGATTATTATGATTTTGTTGGCTGGTTAGATTCTGAAACTGGTAAAATGTATAAAGACTCGTTTACAGATACTAAAACTTCAAGGGATGTTACTCTTACGGCAGTTTGGTCGCCAATAGTTTATTCTATAACTTATGACTATGATGGTGGAGTTGCAGAGAATCCTAGAGAATATACATTTGAATCTGAAACATTTACACTATCAGTACCAACAAGAAAAGGTTACACATTTACTTCTTGGCAAGTGGAAGAGAGTGTAGATTTTGATCCTGAATTATTTAAGCTTAGTGCTGATATAAATGGAATTGAAGTTTCTCTTTCTGTTCATAATGAGTTTGCACAATTAATCTATCCTACAGGAACATACAGATCATTTGTTGAATCAACTGTTACTTATTTAAAATCTGCTTTCCCTGATTTAGAGATTAGTGCTAACGGCACTATTATATCTATTTTCTTCCAGAATAAAGAGAAATCTCAATTGGAATTAGCTTTTAATAATCTTTTAAAGGATCTTGGTATTGTTACTGAATATACAAAAAGCAAGATAGAAACAAAAGAATATGAAGATATTACAATAGAGAAGGGAAGCCATGGTAATAGACGATATAAAGCACAGTGGGAAATCGATAAGTATTCTTTAAGCTTTGGCAATGATGAAATATATGATGAAAATTCACTTGTAGAGGAGGTTGTCTACCCAGCTGAATATACTGTTTTAGACGAAGTATCTATAAATAATCCTGAAAAGTTTGGTTATGACTTTATTGGTTGGATGCTTGGTGATGAAGTAGATTACTCTGGCGCTGAAAAAGATGTCACTATTGAAAAAGGTAGTGTTGGAGACAGAGTATATACTCCATTATTTAAAATCCATGAGTATACATTAAAACTAGATTTAGATGGTGGTACTTTAAATGGAGTAAGCTATCCTGAAAAGTACAATATTTACGATGACTCAATTGTAATTGATGCTGTAGCTGAGAAAGCTAATTACACATTCGTTGGTTGGTTCTATAACAATGAAGTCTCATCATCTATTATAATTAACCCAAAAGACGGGAAAGATTCTTCAGTAAAAGCAATCTGGAAAGCAAATGTATATAGTATTGATTATGACCTTAACGGAGGAGAGTATCCTCTAGGAACAAGAGATAATCTTACTCAATATACTGTTGAAACAAAGCCATTTAATATTGTTAATCCAGTTAAAGATAAGTATGTCTTTACAGGATGGGTTAATAGTGAAAGAGAAAATAGAGACTATCCAGTAGTTGATTACATATTTAATACACTAGAAGGTGGAGATGTTTCTTTAAAGGCTACATGGAAAGTAAAAGAGTATAATATCTACTACAATCTTAATGGCGGAAGATTTACTTATTCAGATTCTAATCCATATAGCTTTACAAACTTCGATGAGCCATTTACATTAGTTGCACCAGAAAGAAAGGGTTATTCTTTCGTTGGTTACGTAGATGCTGATCATCAAGATAATAAACCAATAGAGAGATATATTGTTGATACAACAAATCTTAGAAATGATTTGAAGCTCGCTTCGATATGGAAAGCAATTGATTATCCTATCTATTACGATCTTAATGGTGGCAATTATCTTAGAGGATTAGGAGTAAATAAGACATCTTATACAGTTAATGATAGTCCTTTTGCTCTTGTTTCTCCTGTAATGAATGGTTTTACTTTCCTTGGCTGGGTAAGAAGTGAATATAAAGATACAGATGTTCCTCAAATGAACCTTGTTGTAGATACATCTATTTTAGGTGGCCAATCATTTAGTGCTATTTGGCAAGCTAATGAGTATACTATTAATTACTATCTTGATGGTGGTGAATATCAATATGGAAATTCAAATCCAGAAAGATATACTCCTTTATCGTCATTTGTATTAACTAATCCTGTTAAAGAAGGATATACATTCCTTGGATGGGTAAAGAGTGGAGATAGCAGAGAAGAAGTTTATAACACTTATAGAGTAAATTTTGGAACAATAGGTAATCTTTCCTTCTTTGCAATCTATGAGAAGAACGAAGGTAAGCTAGGTGAAGCAACTAGAAAACAGAAAGAGAATATGGTCTATGGTAAAGACAATATTGCTCGTCCTGATTGGGTAATTTCTCCTCCTATGGATGGATACTATCATTATGAAAGAGCTTATGGCCAAGGTAATGATATTATTGAAGCTGTAGAAAATGCAAAAGAAAAGTGTCTAAATTACTTTACTCAGTTCCTCTCTAACGATGTAGAGATTCTCAATAAAACTGTTAATGGTGTTGATTTAAATACAAAGACACAAAATCAAGCTGTTGACCTTTCTGGAGCAGAAATGGTTGAGTATTGGGAAGATGGAGTAGGTGGTGTTTGGCTTTTAATGAGAATTGAAAAATAAAGTTCTAGATGGGGTAGCTTCTGCTACCTCACCTGAGGTTCTGTTATGAAAAGAAAGCTACTAATTTTATTTTTGTTATTTAATTCTCTTTTGATGCTTTTTTCAGCTCCTAGTGAAGACTATTATTTTTATCCAATTTTAAATGATGATAATGAGATAAATTTTATCTATCTTAAGTCTAATGACGAAAAAGATGGCCTTATTGTTTTTGGTTCATTCTTTACTTCAGATAATATTAGTTTAGTTATTCCTGATGAATATAATTCTTTACCTATTGTAGAAATAGCAAATAATGCTTTTGCATCAAACGAGAATATCTCATCTTTAATTCTTCCTAATAACGTTAGAAAAATAGGTGACAGAGCATTTTACAACTGTAGCAATATTAAAGGTGAATTAATGTTGCCTTCTTCTCTAGAAGAGATAGGCGATGAGGCTTTCTCTAATTGTACGTCTTTTGAGGGCGAATTAGTTTTACCATCTAAGCTAAAAAGAATTGGCAAGTATGGATTTTCAAACACTAATTTTAGTGGACGCATTTCTATTCCGCACCTTATTACAACAATAGAGGAAGGCACATTTTATAATTGTTCATCTTTTAATGGTGAGTTAGTACTCACAGAAGGTATTATAAATATTGCCCCATATTGCTTCGCTTATTGCTCTAATTTAAATGGGGATTTATTCATTCCTAAGTCTGTTGAATTTATTTCGGAAAATGCTTTCATTGGTTGTTCTGGTCTTAATGGCCATTACTTTATTTCTGAAAGTAAAAACATGTACTTTGTAATACGAGATTTATAATGAAAAGATTTATTATTTTATTTTTATTAGTTTTTATATTTATTCCTTTGTTTTCTCTTAGCTTATCTGATTTACCAAATGATGATTTTGTTGTTAGCGTAGTTAAGATATTAGATAATGCATCTCAAACTGGATCATTTAGTTTTGAAGAGAATGATTCTAATAAAGACACTGAAGGCACAAATGTTGTAGTTCCAATTGATGATAAAGAAAATGTTATAGCTGAAGAAGAAACAGCAAAGACAGAAAACAAAGAGGTTAATTTACCTGAAGTAGAACAACAAGTGAATGAAACAAATCAAGTTCTGTCTAGTGAAGGTTTAAAAGCAAAAGAGCAAAATGTAGAATCTCACAAAGAGTTGCATTCTCAACTAAAAGAAGTAAATCTTTTAGATAATAAAATAGAAAAGATTTTTTCTGCACAATTATCTTTATCGCTAAGTGGAAAGTTTAGGTTCTATTCTTATGAGATGCCTCGTTTTATTAATGCAGATTTCATATTAAACTTTGTTCCTTTAAATAACTTTTTCTTTTTGTCTGCTGATTTTGAATGTGTCTATTACGGTAGTTTTATGGGAAAAGTTAAATCAAACTATTACAGTTTAAATGGTTCTCTTAATAGTGGATTATTCTTTAAAAATAGATCTGCATTTACACCATTTGTTTTCGGCAAAGCAAGCTACTTGTTATATAACAATAATGATGAAAGCAAATTATTTGCCACCATTGGAGGTGGTTTAGAAATAAGAGTATATAAAGCTTTAAATCTAACGTTAGTTGCTTCATATATCTTTGCTAATGATAATCCATGGCATTATAGAGTAGGCGCAGCAATAGATATTATTTAAAAAGTAATACGTATTGAGTATAAATATTTAGCTTTTATCTTTTCTTTTTTCTTACTATATTTAGAGTATGGAAAATATGAAATTTGCTGTCTTAATCGATTGTGAGAATATCTCATATAGATATGTAGATATAATCATGGATGAACTAGCTAAAGAAGGAACAATTACGTATAGGCGAATATATGGGGATTGGTCAGATAGTAAAACAAGAGGATGGAAAGAGAAACTCTTAGAAAACTCAATTATTCCGATTCAGTCATTTCCTTATACAAGTGGCAAGAATAGTACAGATACAACAATGGTAATTGATGCTATGGACATTCTTTACACTGGTAAAGTTGATGGTTTTTGTTTGGTTTCTTCTGATTGTGATTTTACTCGTCTTGCCTCTCGCTTGAAGGAAGCAGGTATGAAGGTTATTGGCATGGGCGAGCAAAAAACACCACCTGCATTTGTAGCTGCTTGCTCAGAGTTTAAATATCTTGATCTTCTTCTTTCAGAAGCTCAAAAAGAGGAGAAGAGTAATAAAGGTGAAATACAAAGTAATACTAATGGTATTACAAGTGAAAAGACGATTACGCGTTTTGTACAGTCATTAATTGATGAAACAGAAGAGGACTATATTAATGTTTCTATGGTTGGCATTGCATTGAAGAATAAGTATACGGACTTCGATTGTCGTAACTATGGCTTTAAAAAGCTATCAACATTTCTTAAGCATTTGGGCTTTGAAGTTGATAAAGATAAAATGTGGATTGAATAAAAGAGGAGGGCTAAGCGCCCTCCATTATTTAGAACTGC
>DHMZ01000076.1 GCA_002406055.1 Spirochaetales bacterium UBA4629 | reverse complement strand
AGCACTTGTTAATGATTTTGTTTCATTTGGTAAGAGCTTATCAGTACCACTAATTACAGGTAATCCTGAAGGTGTTATAAAAGACAAAGAGCTTCAGCCAGTTTTAGAGAGTGGAGATTGGAACTGGAAGACATATAACACAGTTATTTATTTTGCAAATGGCGAAGTTGATGGAACATATCGTAAGCAGCATCTTGTTCCATTTACTGAATACTTTCCATATGAGAAAGAGTTCCCTTGGCTATATGAACTCTTATTGAAGAATGATTATAAGTGGTGGGAGATGGGAGACGAAAGCACAGTCTTTAATTACGATGGCATTTCGTTCTCAACGCCAATTTGCTTTGAAGATATGTTTGGTTATATATCTGCTTTCTTTGTACAAAATGGTGCTGATATGATAATCAACCTTACAAACGATTATTGGTCAAGAAGCGTGCAAGCAGAGAAGCAACACTTTCAGTTAGCACTTTTTAGGGCAGTTGAAAACAGACGACCAATGTTAAGAAGTACCAATAGCGGTATTACTGCTTTAGTACTTCCGTCCGGCGAGATAGTTAATCCTCTTGAGCCATTTACTAAAACATATGGTATATATAGCGTTCCTCTTGGACAGAAGGAAGGGCTGACGTTCTATACAAGGCATCCAGATTTATTTGGTTATAGTTTCTTAGCTCTCTCTTTGCTATCCATTTTTTATGGAATAAGCGTAAAGATTTATGAAAGAGTAAAGAGAAAGAAGGATTGGGAAGAAAAGCTCTCACATCTATTTGAAAGAATGCTCGAAGAATGAATAATGTTGTAGTAAAATAGAATGATGAAACTGTGGCCTGTAATTGAAGAAAAACTATGTTGTGTTCCTCATCCATTTGTCTCTGTAACTGGAGGTGGAGGAAAAACAACATTTCTTATCTCTTTTGGCGAGTATTTAAAAAGCAAAGGCTACTCTGTTCTCCTTACAGCCTCTACTAAACTTGCTAGCAAAGAAAGAGAAGACTATAGGGTAGATTATTTCTTCACCAAAGATGATGAACTTTTAAGCCATACAGTGCAGAAAGGAGAAAGTATTCTCTTTGCTCATGAATCTTCCGTTCCAGGTAAGCTTGTTTCTCCTGGAGAGGAGATAATCAAAGAGGTTACTTCTCTCTTTGATTGGACCATAGTTGAAGCAGATGGCTCGATGCATCTTCCGATTAAATACCATAGCCAGAGGGACCCTGTTATTTGGAGTGGTACTACTGCAGTAGTTTCACTAGTAGGATTATGGGCAATTGGAAAGAAGAGCAGCGAGGTTGCCTTTGGTGATGAGAGAGATGTTTTTGTCGACTATCGTTATATGAATGAATATCTCTGTGATAAAGAGGGTGCTTGTAAGGGAATGAGAGATGATACTGAGAATATCCTGCTTTTTAATGGTTTTGACTCCTTTTCAGATAATCTTGACTTAATAAAGTCTCTTAATATACGAAAGGGCATCTCGTCTTACATAGTTAGCGAAAAAAAAGGAGAACTTTACTATGCTCTTTGAAAAAATGGCCGAAAAAGAGAGATATAATGAGGCTTTTAGTCTTGTTACTATTATTTCTTCTCGTGGAACTGTTAGCCGTAGGGAAGGTCGCATGGCTGTCTTTTTAGATGGAACCACCGAAGGGACTATAGGAGGAGGAGAGCATGAGAAAAAGGCTAAAGAGGACGCTCTTCTTGCTTTAAAAGAGGGTAAAGGCAAGGTCGAGACAATAAAAGTAAGAGACTGTGGTGAGATAGATATTATGATAGATGTTCCACTACAAGATAGACGTATTTGTATTATAGGATCGGGCCATGTAGGAAAGGCTGTGTATGATATTTTTAATTTTCTGGGGTGGAATGTTAGCGTTATAGATACAAGATCTGATCTACTTACTGAAGAATCATTCCCATTTGCAAGAAGAGTTATTACTCAATCCTTATTAGATGGGTTAAAGAGTATAGATTTAAATGAAAGAACAGCTATTGTTTTAACGCTTCCTGATGCTTTAGAAGAGCTTTCACCATACTTAATCGCTTCTCCTTGTTTCTATGTAGGCGTGCTTTCTTCTAGAAAACGCAAAGCACCTCCAGTTGAAAAGTTTTCTCTTCCAATGGGCTTAGATTTAGGAGAGGAGAGTCCTGAGGAGATAGCTCTTTCTGTTGCTAGTGAAATTCTAGCCCGACTAAATAAGAAGAACGCTCGTCCCCACAAGGATTTGAAGCAAGATTTTTTATCTTCTTCTATTTAAAACATACAGCACAAGCGATAAATCTTAAGTTTTCTTTTCACTATTTTTTTCTCTCATCTAATGGATATTTTTAATCTAGAATAATTGAAGAATAAAGTCTCATTCATTATTCTTGATGTATGAACGAAAACATCTTTAAAAGTGTAAAAGAAGCATCTCTTGTACTCGCTAAAACAACATATATAGAAAGACAGAAGGCATTAGAAAATATTGCCTTGCTCCTAGATGAATATCGAGAAGAGATAAAGAAAGAAAATGAGAAGGATATTCTTATTTCGAAAGAGAATGGAGAGAAGAGTTCTCTTTTAGATAGATTACACTATACAGATGAAAAGATAGATCAATCGATTCTTTCTTTAAAAAATGTAAAGATGCTTCCGGACCCAATTGGTAGAGTTAGAGAAAAGAGGGAGTTAGATACTTCCTTCGTGCTCTCTAAGATTACAGTTCCTCTTGGCGTGATTGGCTTTGTTTTCGAAGCTCGTCCTGATGCTCTCTTGCAGATAGCATCTCTTGCGCTTATGAGTGGCAATGGAATCATTCTAAAGGGCGGAAGTGAAGCATATAACTCAAACAGAATACTAACAAAAATAATTAAAGAGGCAACAAAAGAGAGTCCTTTCTCATCATCATGGATTGAGCTATTAGAAACAAGAGATGAGGTTAAAGAGCTCTTAACAATGGATAAGTATGTTGATTTAATTATCCCTCGTGGCTCTAATAGCTTTGTTCGCTATGTAATGGACAATACACATATTCCTGTTTTAGGTCATGCTAACGGCCTGTGCATTACATATGTTGAGGAGTCTGCA
>DHMZ01000009.1 GCA_002406055.1 Spirochaetales bacterium UBA4629 | reverse complement strand
AAGTATTATCCTGTTTCTTCTCTTGAGTGGAGGAGTGTAAATGAATTATGTCACCTCGCTGGTGTTGTTGGCCCAACGAGTAATGGGCCTGTTACTAGAGCCCAACTACTACTTGCTTTAGAGAGAGCAGAAGAGTTTATCGAGCCTGATAATCCAATTTTACTTGATATAAAAGAGAAGCTTAATAAAGACTATGCTTTCTACTCTGATGATTTTGGAACTATATCTCTTATTGGAATTCTGTCTCCTGAAGTTTATGGACAGGTAAATAAAGCCGAAGAGACTAGCTGGATTTTAGATTACTCTTGGGTAATAAAGAATCATTTAGATAGAAAGAGTGCAGCTGTTTTACTATTAGAAAACACAATTAGCGATACTCTTTATACTCGTTTTGGTTTTGAGTATAGGCAGAAGGTTAGTGGGGAAAAGAATATTTGGACTAAGAACTTTCATTCATCATTCTATGGTTCAAGACTTGTCCAAAACTTCCCATTTGATGCTGGCGTTTCTCTTGGAACAAAAGGCCTAAGTCTAATCTTAGGACGAGGGCATGTATCCTTGGGCGAGGGCTATACTGGTAACACAGCCATTGGTGATAACTACGACTATCAAGAATTCATGAAGGCGGGCTTCTTTACAAGAAATACATCTGTTTTCATAACTCTTACTTCTTTTGATTCTTCTCACGGAGAAGATGTTACTACGCCTTGGGCTGTTAAGACCTCACAGTTTTCTGGCTATAAGAACATAAGGCATTCAGCAGGATATGATATTGTCTTATTTAATAAACATAAGATATCACTTTCATTTATTACTCTTTTAGATACAGACACTGCTTTTGACTTTAGATATCTTAATCCTTTTATGATCCTTCATAATATGTATAACTTTCATGAAGGTCATAGTCTAGAAGCTAATAATATGATTACTCTTGATTATTCAGTCTCTGTTGCTCCCAAGTGGAATATTTATATGCAGCTAACTATGGATCAACTCCAAATTAAGGGTGAAACAGATGGATATATAGATAGACTGGGCTATACAGACCCTAACGCTTTTGGTGGGCTTTTAAATTTAAGCTATACAGATATGATTAAAAGCGAGAGCATTCTTAATCTATATGGAGAAGTTGTCTATAACATGCCAGGTATGTATCTGAATAGTAAGTTCTATGATGAAAATGGGAATGTTACACAACTTAAGACAAATATGCGATGTTGGTCTCAAGATTTCCTTTTGGGTTACTCAAGGGAGGAAGAGTCTGGAGATGACAGTGCATATTCTGGCTATATCTATGGCCCTGATTGTGTTGTTGTGTCTATTGGTGGAACAATTAGAAAACCTAATTTTTACAATGTTTCGTCTTCTGTTATGTATATGGCTCATGGTGAGAAGGGGAGAGGAAGTGACTATAGTAACTATACTTTTGATGGAATAGACAAAAAAGAGGATGTAAATAGACTTTCTCTTACTGGAACTATTGAACACTCATTTATTTATAAGACTGAAGCTGAAATACAGCTAAGAGATTATCTATCTTTCTCTTTTGGTGGAGCATATCAACATAGGTGGAACTACATGAATACAGAGAATAAAAAGTATTCTAATTTACAGCTTTTTGTTGGCCTTAAGCTTAGCACTATTTCTTTCACTGTTTAGTAAAAGACAATTTGTACCTTTTTTGTATCAAATCTTTAAATTGAATGATGCCATGTAAAGGGTAAACTCAAAATGCAGGTACACAACGCAATTAATGGGAGATGAAACCACGATTAAAGGAAAGCTCATATTTTCCATATTCCAATCAGATACACAAGTATAGTTAATAAGCAAAGTTCATGTATATGTACAGCTCTTGGTGGATAGTTTTGATTCAGTTGTAGATTTCTCGCCTATGCCCTATATCGATAGCGATAATAACCAATTCAAAATCGTTAATATCTGCTAATAAGCGATAATCACCTATTCGATAACGCCACAATCCTTTTAGGTCACCCGTCAGTGCCTTACCATGCAATCTAGGATTTTCGGTTTCTATAATGTTTTTCTTCACCCATTTCAAGATGATACGCGAAGCATTAGTACCCAATTTGTCCAATTTCTTCGCTACATTTTTCGCCTATTTTCAATCGGTATCTTATAGGGAATCCCAATTAAGGCCTAAATCCTTACAAACTTCCTCAACAGCTTTTGTCTTATAAGTTCCAGCTTTTTTCTCTTGAAGGTATTCTTTTGCAACACTCAAATCATATTCATCTTCAATTCTTTCAAAGACTATTTTTTTTATCATTGACGAAATCCCACCAGAATACATTTTTGACGCATTTTCAAGTACAGACATTTCATCATCGTTCACTCTTACGCTTATAACACTCATTATAAAACTTCCTACTATTCTTATTTGTGTAATACACATGTAATACACACCTTATGCTTTTAGTTACTTTTTTTATTTTTCAAGAATTTGCGGATCAAGGAGAAAGTCATAAATGTTCACAGTTAAGATACCATACTCATCGTAGTTTGGCTGAACGATGTCTTTGGTAACAATGATTTTCTTGAAAGAATCATCAATCTTTCTGAATGGTCTGATTTCCTGAGTACGCTTTGCTTCATCTGGCAGCGAGTACGCAGACTGGATGTAGTATCTGGAAGAACCAAGATTGCATACAAAATCAACTTCAAGTTGTTTGCGGATAACATTACCTTTCTGATCTCGTTCTGCAATCGGTATTACGCCTACGTCCACGCTGTAGCCACGCATACGAAGTTCGTTATAAATTACATTCTCCATAGAATGGGTCTGTTCAAACTGACGAAAATTGATTCTAGCATTGCGAAGACCAAGGTCAGAAAAGTAATATTTCCTTGGTGTTTCAATATACGCTTTTCCTTTAATGTCATATCTTTGTGCTGATTCAATCAGGAAAGAATCTTCAAAATAATCCAGATATTTCTTGATGGTAGCGGAAGTAATTTTGGATTTCTTTACCGTCTTGAAAGTATTCTTCAATTTTTCAGGATTGGTCAGCGATCCAATTGCAGAAGAAAGAATGTTCAGAAGATCTTCCAGTTCTCCGATGTTCTTAACTCGATTACGTTTGGTAATATCTCGAAGATAAATTTCATTGAACAGATTCTGCAATGCAACAGCCTTATCGTTTGTTTCCTCACGAAGAACAACCAGAGGAATACCGCCATAAAGCATATATTCAGATAATCCCATATATTTATCACCGTTATAAATTGTCATAAACTCGGAAAAGCTCAGAGGATACATATATACCTCGTCACCACGGCCGGCAAACTCAGTGGATATATCTTTGGAGAGGAGTTTTGCATTACTTCCAGTCACAAATACATCTATATTATCTTTACGAAGATAGCCATTCAGAACAGCTTCAAAACAATCCAACATCTGAATTTCATCAAGCAGTAGATAATAAATTCCTTCACCTGCAACTTTAGAACGGATATATGCCATAAACTTTTCAGGCTCAACTCCACGCTTTTCCTTTTCAATTTGA
>DHMZ01000034.1 GCA_002406055.1 Spirochaetales bacterium UBA4629 | reverse complement strand
GCGTAGTTCCTAGAATTCTATTTGTATAATCTATAAGACCTGTTTTATCTACATATATTTCAGATTTTACAGCACTAGAAAAAGCAACATTATCTGGATTAACAAATCTACCCATTATAAATCTTCTTCTCCATCTTCAAAAAAAGAATCAAGAATCGTTGACAAATCTTCTGAGTCTACTTTTGTTGCCTCTATTTCTCCCATATCTCCATATTGATAAATTTGATCTAATGCCTCAATTACCGCTCTAATCTTAGTCCTTAAAAGAAAACCCGATTTCTTAGATGCTTCAAACAATTGCTGTTCATCAAATGATTTATCTAAAGAATACGCTCTTTTATATAATCTAATTATCGAACGAATTGCTTCACTAAGTTCCTCATCTGTAAGTGGAGATAATTCCTCTCCCTTTGTGATTCTATCAAGGGTATATGCCATAGCTATTTTCTCATCTTCACTTCTAGAAGAAAGAGAAATAGCACTAAATTCATTCTTGCCTGCTATTACCTCGTCAGCAAAAGAAGAAGAAAACGCAAAAAGTGAATACATATTTACAGAGCCTGATGGTTGCAAAAACTTATATATATTTAAATAGGAAAGTTCTCTACTCTTTTTTGCAAGCCTTCCAATCAACTCTGCTTCATCAAAAAGAATAATCCAGCCACTATATCCTGCTACCTTAAATAACTTTGACATGAATGCGAAATAGTCAAAAGTATTATTCTTAATAGTAAATTTATCTCTGAAATTTGGCTTTTCATCACAATATTTTGTATATAGTCTTTTTAGCGCTGATTGATTAATAAAATGCCCTAATAAATCTGCTTCCAAATCATCTACATCATCATCAGCATGACCTTTTGAAAAGAGAAAAGCTTTTAGAACAAAGTAGAGTTTATCTGATGAAAGATTATGAAGCGTATATTCATATAGCTCTTTGGCTTTGTCACTGTCTTTTGATATGTTTTCAAATATAGAAAAAATACCACTTTCATTTTTTTGAGGAAGATATGTATTTTCTATAACACGTGTATACAAATTCTTTAAGTTAGATGGAGGATTTTCTTTACTAAGAGAAATAAGTGAAACAACATAGTTTTTCTCTGTTCCTAAAGAGAAAACAGTATTTAATAGATGTGTCTTTCCCTCTCCATATTTGCCAATTATCACTTTTGCTTCTGATTCACCATTTTTAACATTCTCTAAATCATTCTCAATTGAATTGAGCAAATTCTTTCTTGAAGAAGAAAAATATCTACCAACAGCACGCGAAGGAACTCCTGAACGTAATGCCTCTATCAAGTGTCTTGCTTCAAAGTCCATTTTCTTCATTCTCCTTCTTATCTCTTTCAAAAGTAAATCTGTTAACCAAAAGTGGCAGTGACACGCCACCATATTTTGCTTCTTTCAAAAGCTCTTTGGCTTTATCCTCTGTCATTTGAAGAGCAGCTACATGGTAAGATGAAAGCATTTCTCTCTGTCTTTCATTCATTTCAAGAATCGATTGTTCTGTATATATGAAGCTGTTAATCTTATCTAAGTCCAATAAATCTGTATAAAGATTAACACGAGAAGAGACAATTTCATTTTGTATTCTTAACCAAAGGGCTTGGTAGCTCTTTATACCATTTTTTTCATTGTCAATAAGCGATCTATTAAAAGAAAAAACGAGAAAGAAATATTTAAAAACATCTATATCATCAATTAATTCACGAATAGCTTCATAAGCATCATCCCTTTTCATTTTTGTATACTTTACTGGATTTAAAGAAGATGATGAGATTAGTGAATCAAGATTGTCTATTGATACAAATAGCCCATTATATCCAGCAAGATGAACAAGCTCCGCAATACTCTTAATCATGACTCTAGCATTAAGCTTATTAATCTTATAGCCTGCAAGGCCGGAATTACGGAGTTGCGACAACTTGAGATCTTTTTCTACATATAACCACTTCTTTGATATCTCCTGTGCTTCCTTGTTGGTAGATATTTCGCCTAAAAATACGCTAGCTAAAAAGGAGACAACCTGACCAAAGTTATAATCAAGATTTGGATTAGCATGATAAAAGCTCTCAAGTGCATCACGTAACTCTTGTTTTCGATAAAAAGAGAAACTATCAGAGTCGCTAAGCCAATCTCTAAATTTTTTGCCACAATCAGCAGAGTAATCATAGCCAAGAGATCTTACCATGTTAATTGCACTTCTCTTCACTAAATCATCAAAATCAATTCTTTTAAGAATTTCTAAATAGAGAAAAGTCAAATCTGAAAGAAGCAAATCTCGACTATCTAATTCGACAACAATATAGCCATCATCTTCTGCAGCAAAAGAAAGAAGCTTAGTTAAATGTGTTTTACCTGCCCCTTTTTTTCCTGTAATAAATTTAATTTTACTTCCACCCTCTTTTATATAGCTTTTAAGATATTCCCTATCAATAAAAGAAGAAACTTTATCTAGTCCTACAGTAATAGAGCGAAGAAAATCTTTATCAGATGGAACCTTTCCTAAAGAAAACTCCACCATAGCATTGTTGTCGTCCATTTATAACTCCACATTAACGGAATGAAACAGTACTAAAGAGCTGTTCCTTGCCATTAGCATCTAAAATACGAATCCCCTTTCCTCTTCCAGTTGAAAATGAGATTGTCTTACCACTTTTTGTTAAAAAACCACCCTTTTCATTTTCAATGTAGAGTCTAGCAATATCAAAAGCAAAAGCGACTTCATCATAATCCTTGCGACTTCTAGATAGAGGAACCATTACCTTATAACAATCTAAAAGAACCATGTATGCGCCATATGCAAACTTCTTTGAATTAGCCTTTTCATTCTCTCTAGCTATGCATGTTGCATATGCATTCTCTAAATCTTGAGCAAAAGAAAGTGCATTGAAAGAGGCACTCTCTAGCTTATCGATAAGTGCTTTTGTTTCACTAGCAACTCTCTCTGGCCTCATTGTGGAAATCTTTTTCTTTCCAAGCACTACTTCCTGATTCTCTGCATCAAGCTTAATTCTTGTAGGAAAAACCTCAAAGACTGGATATTCTCCTACAACATTAAGGTCTTCTTCTTTAAGAGAAAGAAGCATCTCTTGTGTAAAGTTACCAGAAAGGAAGTATTCTTTATAATCAAATGATGCAAAATAATCAGATATTTTCTCTTTATTTTCTAAGTAGTTTTTAGTTAAATCTTCTATAAGAGCAAAACTCTTCTCCATGCTCTTAATATCACCATTCTCTACATCCTTACCTATTTTCTTTTCTAAAGATGCAAGTTTATTAATGCTATCCTTTAAATTCTTATCTAAAGCTTTAAACTGTTCTAGAAATTCTTCATAAACCATAATTAACCTCGTACTTTTAATACTAGCACAAACAAAGAATTAATTAAAAGAAAATAGAAGACATTACTAATACTTTTCTTTGTGCTAATCTCTTAGTATGGTTTCTCTCTATAATTGGCAAAAAGAATGCCTTGAAAAATGGAAAAATAATCAATATAAGGGAATTGCTGAAGTAACAACAGGAGGTGGTAAGACAATGCTTGCCTCTGTTGCCACTTACCTGAGGTATAAAGAATTAGAAGGGAAGCTAAAAACATATGTAGTTGTTCCCCGTATAGCACTATTAGAACAATGGAAAAACACAATGCTTGGCGTCGGTTTATCTGATATCATAATAAGTCCAACAAAAGCACAAAAACCCAAAATATCAATATTTACAGTAAACAAAGCAAGAGAAGTGTTACCACTACTAATCGAAGATGAAATGAAGAAAAAAATAAATGTCCTTTTAATTCTTGACGAGTTTCATCACTATGCAAGCCCTGCTAATTATCATCTCTTTGATTTTCTAAACTCCCCCTATTTTTCACCATCTTTATACTCCTCTATTGGTCTATCTGCAACAATTGAAGTAAAAGGCTTAAAAGACAAGTTGATACCATCCATAGGTCCTATTATTTATCAATACAACCTAAATAAAGCGATAAATGATAATATCGTTAATAATTTCTTTCTCTTTAATATAAGTGTACCAATGAACATTGAAGAGAGAGATGAATACGATACAGTTAGTGAGGCAATAACTAAATTACAGGGAATTCTTTTCAAAAAGGCTCCCTTCTTATTTAAACAAAAAATTTCTATTGCTGAAAAAATAGAACGACTAATTAATTCTGGAGATGATGAATTAAAGGAATATGCTCTTTCCCTACAAGCAAAAATACTTCAAAGAAGAGATATAATAATTCGTGTAGACTCTAGGCTAAAAACTACGCTAACTATTATTAAGAACCTAAAACATACCGATAAAATAATAATTTTTACAGAGAGAATAGACCAAGTTAATGCACTACATAAGATGCTAAAAGAAGAAAAAATAGGCTCTCTTGAATACACTAGCGAGATGGATAAAGAGACCAAAAAAAGAAATCTCTATAAATTCAAAAATAGTGAAGAGAGAATCCTTATTGCTTGCAAGGCTTTGGATGAGGGGCTAGATGTCCCATCATGCAATATTGGTATTTTCTTAGCAACAACAGATACAAAACTTCAAAGGATACAACGAAGTGGAAGAGTATTAAGAAAAGAGAAAGACAAGATGCCTTCTGTTTTGTATTACTTATATGTAGATAGAACAATAGAAAATTGCACGCTTTTCTCTAATTTAGGTGATGATATTATAGCAAGTACTGGCTTTGTTAATTCTAAAGGTGAAATTGTAATAAAAGAGTATTACAAAAGAATAAATTTTCTTCTCTCCTGTATGAAAAAAAAGAAGATAACACAAGAAGAAAGAAAGAAAATTCGAACGCTAATAATCAAAGGTGCAATTAGAATGGAACAATTCTTAGATAAAGATACTCTCTTAAAACTAAAGAAAGAAGCAATTGGAGAAGAAAAAGCTCTTATTTCACTAATGCTACACTTAGATTCTGCCAAACCTTTTTCATTATGCGATAAATAGCCATCTTAATATTTTCTCTATTCAATGATAAAATGAAAGCACATCAAGACTATAGAAGGAAGGCGTTTAAGATGGGAGTATTTCTCAATCCAGATAATTCTGCATTCCAAGTTGCTTTGAATTCAGAAATATATGTAGATAAGACTGGACTTATTAACTATACAAATAAAGTTTTAAATACACTCCAAGGCTATATTTGTAATAGTCGTCCTAGGCGCTTTGGAAAATCTATTACAGCAAACATGTTGGCAGCCTATTACAGTAAGGGTTGTGATTCGAAAGCTATGTTTTCTTCTCTTGAAATTAGTAAAAGTAATGACTTTGAAAAGCATCTAAACAAATATGATGTAATTCATATTGATGTGCAATGGTGTTTAGAGCCTTCAGGGGGACCTGAGAAAGTTATTTCTTATATCTCAAAAAAAGCTATTGAAGAACTAAATGAGTATTACCCCGGCATAATAACAGAAAAAACTAAGTCTCTACCTGAAGCTTTGGCCCAAATCAACACAGCATATGGAAAGAAATTTGTTATTATTATTGATGAATGGGATGTTCTAATTCGAGACGAAACTACTAATAGAAAAGAGCAAGAGGAGTATATAAACTTTTTAAGAAGCATATTTAAAGGAACAGAACCAACGAAATATATTCAGCTTGCATACCTTACAGGTATTCTTCCTATAAAAAAGGAAAAAACACAGTCTGCATTAAATAACTTTGATGAGTTTACAATGTTAAGTCCAAGCATATTTGCTCAATACATTGGCTTTACACAAAATGAAGTTAAGAAGTTAGCTACTACTTTTCATCAAGATTTTAACGAGGTAAAAAGATGGTATGATGGATACCTTTTAAAAGACTACCAAGTTTATAATCCTAAAGCTGTTGTTAGTGTAATGCTAAGAGGTGAATATAAAAGCTATTGGTCAGAGACTGCCTCTTATGATGCTATTGTTCCCCTAATTAATATGAATTTTGGCGGCCTAAAAACAGCTATCATAGAGATGCTTGCTGGATCTGAAGTAAAAGTCAACACAAATACTTTTATTAATGACATTAGAAGCTTTCATAGCAAAGATGACGTTTTAACATATATGATTCATCTTGGATACCTTGGCTATAACCAAAAAACAAAAACAGCTTTTGTTCCAAATGAAGAAATAAGAGAGGAACTAACAAACGCAATAGAGAATAAGCCATGGAACGAGCTATTTCTATTTCAGAGAGATTCTAAGAAATTATTAAATGCAACTCTTAATATGGATGGAATATTAGTTGCTACACAAATCGAAAAAATCCACAACGAATATGTTTCTGCTATCCAATACAATAACGAAAATTCGCTCAGTAGCGTTATTTCTCTCGCCTATCTTAGTGCGATAGAATATTACTTTAAACCAATTAGAGAGCTCCCCACAGGTAGAGGATTTGCAGACTTCGTCTTTATTCCGAAACCAGAGCATAGTACAACCTACCCTGCATTAGTTGTTGAGTTAAAATGGAATAAGTCTGCTCAAACAGCTCTAAAACAAATAAAAGACAAAAAATATCCAAGTTCGATCTCAAACTATAGTGGGAATATACTCCTAGTTGGAATCAGCTACAATGAGAAGACAAAGGTTCATGAGTGTCAAATCGAAAAATATGTTAAAGATTAAAGGGTAAAGCAAACATAATTGTAAATGGTATTTCAAAGGCGACACTATACTAGTTCTATTCCTTTGCCATTGAACGTTGATCTAAAGCAAGTCCAATCAAACGATCTGTTTCATCTGCCATGAATAATGGTATATTTAGAACATCACCATCAAGTTTTAGATTATTTAAAGAAAAACGAATTCGTAGCTTTACACTATCAGGAAATAGTTCGGCTCTTCGTGTATAAGTGT
>DHMZ01000096.1 GCA_002406055.1 Spirochaetales bacterium UBA4629 | reverse complement strand
TATAAATTTCCCTCTTAGTTTGTAACTCTCTATCTTGGCACTAAGCATAAGGTTATAGACCTTACGACAACAACCAAAGGTCTTAAGAAAGAGAGTAGCTTGCTCCTCTGTTGGATATAGTCTGTACTTAATTGCTTTGTTTCTGACTAATCTAACGTCTTTACCCATACTTATAATATAGAACAAAAAATATTATTATTAAAAAAAATGCCATTCAATCACCATCGTGTAAAGGCAATTCATCCCACCACCTATAGAGGAGGGGGACTTCTTGCTCACGATGTGTTAAAAATATGCATAAACATTATTTCATTTCATTATGTTATAATGAAGGTAACCTTTGAGTTGTGGGGAAAAATATGATTAATAGAGACTTCAGAATTGCAGAAATTACAAGAAAAGAAATCAACTATAATAATGCTGCATTTCAAACAAAAGACGGCCCTTCTTCTTTCTATTCAGAAGCAGCCTCTTTAGCTTATAAGTACAACCAAGAGATGAAGAAGTCAAACAAAGACTTTACATATATTTCTAGCGGGAAGCTTCATGCTTCTGCCACATTGCACTATATATATCAAATAATTCTCACATATCTCTTAGGAGATGATAATGATGATTTCTTTAAAAGAAGAATAGCGACAGTTTCTTCAAATAAAGAATTAAAATCTGCATTAGATTTCTTCTCAAAAGAATTTCCCTCTTTTGTAAAAGAAGATAATACAATCGAAGAAAATATGCGTGGCTACTTTATTTATCAAGTAATGCTACAAAATAGAGCTCTCGTTAATGCTACTAAACCCTTTATCGCTCCTAACAATCTTACTCCCCCATCCTCTTTTAGAGCTCTATCGTCTGTCTTATCTTCATTTGTAAAAGATGATTTAAGAAATGGAGAACCCAATACAGATGATATTTTTACTTTCCTCTGTATGCCTTCTCGATTATATCCAGATTCATTAATTGATCAATTACAATATATCCTCAGAGAATGGTCTCCTATGCTACCCGAAGGCTTTATTAGACTTCTTCGTTCATCTATTGACTACATAAATGAAGAAGAAAAAGACAGAAGTGGAACAGGAGGTGGCGCACCAGCATCAATTCCTGTTATGGACTATTCTTCAATAGCAAATGAATATGAAGCCTTCTCTAGTGACTCAAATTGGATGCCTTGTGTTGTAATGATTGCAAAATCAACTCTAGTGTGGCTTGATCAGCTTTCAAAAGCATATAAGCGCCCTATTACATCGCTCGATCAAATTCCAGATGAAGAACTAGACACTCTACAGCATAGGGGAATAACTGCTCTTTGGCTCATCGGCCTATGGCAAAGAAGTGAAGCATCAAAAGAGATAAAACATCTATGCGGAAATCCAGACGCAGTTGCTTCTGCATACTCACTTAAAGATTATGATATATCGCCTTCAATTGGAGGTTGGGAAGCATTATATAACCTCAAAGAAAGATGCCAAAAAAGAGGAATTAGACTTGCTTCTGATATGGTTCCTAACCATACAGGAATTGATGGAAACTGGGTTTATGAGCACCCTGATTACTATATAAGCCAGAGCTACCCTCCTTTCCCATCTTACACCTATGATGGACCAGATTTATCTACAAATCCATATTGGGAAGTAAAGATTGAAGATCATTACTACACACGAACAGATGCTGCTGTTACTTTTAGAATGAGAAATCGTTTTACAAATGAAACAAGGTACGTCTTTCATGGTAATGATGGTACAACAATGCCCTGGAATGATACTGCACAGCTTGATTATCTTAATCCAGTTACTAGAGAAGCTGTCATTGAGAAAATATTGCATGTAGCAAGGAACTTCCCTATTATCAGATTTGATGCAGCAATGACACTCGCCAAACGCCACATCGAAAGACTATGGTATCCTAAACCTGGTGAAGGTGGTGATATCCCAGGAAGAAGCGAGCATGCACTTGATGAAAAAGAATTCAATGCAAAAATACCTGAAGAATTCTGGCGTGAAGTTGTTGATAGAGTAGCTAAAGAAGTTCCAGACACACTGCTTCTTGCCGAAGCTTTTTGGATGATGGAAGGGTATTTTGTCAGAACTCTTGGAATGCATAGAGTATACAACAGTGCATTTATGAATATGCTCAAAAACCAAGAGAATAAAAAGTATCGTGATTCCATAAAGAACACTTTAGTTTTTGAACCAGAAATCCTAAAGCGCTATGTAAACTTCATGAATAACCCAGATGAAGATACCGCTATAAGTCAATTTGGTTCAGATGATAGATACTTCGGCGTTTGCACTCTTCTTGCAACGCTACCAGGTCTTCCAATGATTGGACATGGTCAAATTGAAGGATACAAAGAAAAGTATGGAATGGAATATCAAAGAGCATACTACGATGAAAAACCTAATCAATGGTTAATAAATGAGCACGAAAGAAGAATATTCCCTCTCTTTAGAAAAAGATATCTCTTTGCCAATGTCGATAACTTTAATCTATATGATTGTATAAACAAAAATGGTGGAATCGAAGAATCTGTATTTGCTTTTGTAAATGGTAGCGGAAATGAAAGAACTCTCGTTCTCGTTAACAACCGATACGAAAGATGCGAAGGAACCATTAATAATTCTAGCCCAAAACTTAAAAAGTATGGCGAAGAGAAGAAACAGGAGGTTGTTTCTCTTGCTACTAACCTTAATCTTTCTTATGGCTCAACTAATTTCTGCATCATGGAATCCTTCCCAGAAAATCTTACATACATCATTCCTTCAATTAATATGTTTGAAGGCTTCTCTTTCTCTCTCAACGGATATGAATCAAAGGTATTCTGGGATATTAGGGAAGTTGAAGATACAGACGGCTACATTACTAGACTATATGAAGAGTATGGAAACAAAGGAATAAGAAACTTTGATAAAGCAATTGCTTTGATGAAGCTAGAACCTGTATATAAGGCTCTTGATGCAATAAAGAAGCCATCTACCCTCTCCATTCTATCTAAAATTGTAGAAGGAAAGGCAACAAAGGAAGAAGAAAGAGAGCTTCTTCTAAACCTTGCAGAAGCATATTCAATGCTTTATGAAACATATTCAACAATGGAAGAAGCAACAAAAGGACAGATAGGAATTGCACCAAAGGATGTAAATCCACAGCCCGTAATTAAATTTATTCACTACCTAGGAAAAGCTTTTGGCAAAAAAGGACCTAAGGTTTTCCCTTCTTGGGCTAGCACAGATACAACTATACCTATCATCATCGCTTCTGCTTTAACTCTCATTCCTTTTAGCGATGAGAAAAAACCTAAAACTCTAATGACAATTGCCGATAGACTTATGCTTACAGAATTCTTCGCAAAGGAACTTGGTGCTCTTTGCTTGGATGATAATAAAAAGAAAGAGGTAATACATCTTAGTGCGCTTTTTCTCTCTTCAACAATGTTGATTAGAGATGAGCTAACAGAAGCAAAACCTCTCGATACACTCTCTTGCTTATTAAATGATGATAGTGTAATGAATCTTGCACAGTGCAATGAATACCAAGATGTAGTTTGGTATAATAAGGAAAGTATGCAAAAGATAATTCTTGTTATTACACTTGCTTTTGCATTGTCCAAAGAGAGAAAGACCAAAGAAATCGACCTATTTGCTAGAGAATTATTAGAAAAAGAATTCAAAAGTGGATATAAACTAAGCACTCTTTTGAAGAGCTAAGTCATTTAGTTGACTTGATTTGACTAGGAGGACTAATATTTCTATATGGAAACTTGGCTTACATATTTAGCAGCCCTGTTAATGGCAGGTGCAACAGCATTTACATTTCCTTCATCAAGCGCTCTTTTAGCTGTGATGAATACTTTGACACAATATCTAACTAACATAGGTATTTTTATCTTTATCCCAATCTCATTTATTACATTAATGAGTGGAACAGCTTCTTTAAGAAAAGATTCATGTGGAAAAAAAGTTCTAAAAACAAATATCTTATGGGCTCTTATTACTTCAGTTGTATTAGCACTTTTAGCACTTCTTTATTCCTCTATATCATCTTCAACGCTTCCTGTTACTGCTTCTGCAGGTGGTAATTATGTAGACTTATTAGAAAGCTATTCTAATTCAATTGATTCACTTGGTGTTTCATCTTTAATGAATAGGCTCTTTTTACCTGGAATTGTAACTGCACTAATTATGGGTATTGCTTTAACACCATCTGCAGATATTATCAGACCAGCCTACACCACAATAAACTCATTTTCTGAAGTAATGTATAGAATTCAACGTACAGTTTCTTACTTTGGATGTCTATATGTTTATGTAGCAGGAACATACTTTTTCTTAAATTTATGGCAGGAAAAGACAGCATTTGTTTCTCCATCTTTCTTTATTTCTCTGCTTGGAGCAACAGTTGTATTAGTTCTTGTAATACTCCCTCTCTTGTATAGTATTTTTACATCATTTAAGAAAAATCCTTACTCTCTCATTGGAAAATCATTGTCATCTCTTTTCTTTGGCTTTGTCAGTGGAAATATCTACATAACAGGTCTACAGAATGAGGCTATAGATAGATGTAATCTTGGTGTCCAAAAAAGAATTGTCTCGACAACTGTTCCTTTTGGCATAATCATCACAAGAGGTGGAACATGCTTCGTTTCAACTGTTACTGTTCTTTCAATCTTGAGAGCTTTAAATGCTAATGTAACATTCTTTGCTTCTATTGTAATCGCTATTACTGTTATTATTCTAAGCTTAATATCTTTTATGTGCGCAGGCTTTGAAACAGCAATGATTAGCGTAATGTTATTTAGAGTCTTAAATATCAATGTCTTTGGTGCTGAAGCAGCTATTATTGCAATAATTCCTTTCTTAAATGGAATTGCAACTCTGATTGATATAACTCTTATAACAATGGCTACAAACATTGTTGCAGTAAAAACAAAGACAGATGTAATAATTCCAGCTAGGGATACTATCTAATGCAAAACCAAAATAGAAAACTACTTATATCTCAGTTATTAATACAGGTCGTTATAACTGTTCTTTATACTTTTGGCTTTGTAGAAATACTACTATTTAATGGAAGAAATAGTGGTCTTGAAGGCTTAGTCGAACCCACAATTAAGTACTTTCCGTTCTTAATTATCTTAATTTGTTCGATTCTTCCGCAGGGATCTTTGCTGATTAAACACAAACTCCATAGCCAGGATGGAGAGATTCTTCCTCTCCTCTTTTCAGTTGTTTGCCTCCAAGCTTCACTCATTGTTAGTGAAGCTATGGATGCTAGTGGCTATTTGTTTTTATTTCCATATCAACTTATAGTTTTACAGCGCTTTTCCCTACTTTCATCAGCATCAATGTTTTTGCTTTCATCGCTAAGATATTATGGTTTTTCGTCCTCTAACATTGGACTATATAATTTTGTATTCTTAGCAGTACCATTTTTGCTCTCTGCTATTATCCCATTTTCTTCATATGAAGGACAAACTTTAATCTATTCTTCCTTTTATGAAGTATACTTAGAGATAGCAATTACAATTATTTATGTGGCATCTATAATTACATTTATATTTTTGGCAATTAAAGATAAGACATCGTTAAACGTTAAGAGATCAATATCATTTATTTTTATTTCAATTGGATTGTATCTTTCTCAAATAAATGAATTATGGGCAGCCATTACTTCTTCTGCTCTCTATATAATTGGAACAATAATTCTCGTTATAAACGCTGGTGATAGTTTATAATTATTAGCAAAAAAAGAAGACCCAAAAGAAATCTTTTCCTTTGGGCCTTTTTCTTTGTGTGCTCCTTACTTATCTAAGTTGATTATAGACTTATCATAATCACTTGGAGCATCAAAACCTAAGAAATTCATTAGAGTTGCAGCAATAGATGAGATACCTAATCCTGTATTGAGTGTCTGAGAGTACTCACCCTTGTATTCAGGATCATATATGATACATGGAACAGGGTTAAGAGAATGAGATGTCTTTGCTTTCGGCTCACCATTTTCTTTTCTCTTTACGCTACCATCTTTAGCATGCTCATACATATCATCAGCATTACCATGGTCTGCTGTAATAACCATGACACCGCCACTCTTTTCAATAGCCTTCATTAATCTTCCAATCTGAAGATCCATTGCTTCCATTGAACATACAACAGCTTCAAATACACCTGTGTGGCCAACCATATCACCATTAGGATAATTAAGTTTGATTAAGCCCCATTTTCCAGTCTCAATTTCCTTGATTACTCTGTCTGTGATATCTGCACACTTCATCCAAGGTCTTTCTTCAAAAGGAACAATGTCTGAAGGAATTTCAACATAATCTTCTAGCTTTTCATCAAACTTACCAGACTTGTTTCCATTGAAGAAGTAGGTTACATGCCCAAACTTCTGTGTTTCAGAGATTGAGAACTGCTTTACATTGCTCTTGCAAAGGTATTCAGCCATTGTTCTATCGATAGCAGGAGGAGAAACAAGATACTGAGAAGGAATATGCAAGTCTCCGTCATACTCCATCATTCCAGCATACTCTACCTGAGGGAATCTCTTCCTATCAAATTCTTTAAGATTCTTTTCTTCAAAGGCTCTTGATATTTCAATAGCTCTATCACCTCTAAAATTGAAGAGAATAACACTGTCGCCATCATTAATTGTTCCAATTGGCTTGCCATTTTCAGCAATAACAAATGGAGGTAAATCCTGGTCAATAGCACCTGTTTCTTTTCTGAGAGTAACAATAGCATCATGAGCGGATGAAAACTGTCTTCCTTCACCTAAAACATGAGTCTCCCATCCTTTCTTTACCATATCCCAATTGGCATTATATCTATCCATTGTGATGACCATTCTTCCGCCACCAGAAGCAATCTTTGCATCAAAAGTACCATCTTTTGATAGATCCTGTAAGAATTCAGCAAATGGGTCAAAATAGTCTAAAGCAGACATCTCTCCAACATCTCTTCCGTCTAGAAGTGCATGTACTCTGACTCTCTTTACGCCTTCTTTCTTTGCTTCTACAACCATTGCTTTTAGATTGTTGATGTGAGAATGAACATTACCATCACTTAAAAGCCCAATAAAATGAAGTGTTGTGCCCTTATCTTTGACATTCTTTATTAGCTTTTTCCATGTAGCACCTTCAAACATCTTTCCTGACTCAATTGAAGAAGCAACAAGCTTAGCACCCTGGTCAAAAACACGTCCACAACCCATTGCATTGTGACCAACTTCACTGTTACCCATATCTGCATCGGTAGGAAGACCAACAGCAGTTCCATGAGCCTTTAGCTTAGTCCAAGGGCATGTCTGTAGCGCATGATCCAAATTACCTGTTAAAGCTCTTTTAACAGCATCACCTTCTTCATACTTACCGAAGCCTACGCCATCCATAATTACGAGAACAACAGGTCCTCTTCTTTTAATGATTCCATTTTTATTCAAAGGTTCAACCATTTTTTTACTCTCCTTTGAGATGTTTTTATTTTCTTTAAATATATATGATTAGTCTAGTCATTTGCTAAGAGGGCTTGTTGCCTGCTCTAGCCATGGCTTAGTTTCATCAAATACATAATCAATCAGCTGATCTCGTACCCACTGGTGATAAGCATCAATCTGTGAAATCTCAACATCTGTAAGATATCTTACATCGATGAGTTTCTTTTCATATGGTACCATTGAGAGCACCTCAAAATTATAGAAAGCGCCAAACTCTGTCTCTGCATAATTTTGTACTGCAATTAGATTCTCAATTCTTATTCCATATCGTCCAGCTTTATATACACCAGGTTCATCTGAAACAACCATTCCTGTTTCAAGAGGAACATTAAGCAATCTGCTTGAAATGTTGCATGGACCCTCATGTACATTTAATCTACATCCAACGCCATGGCCTGTACCATGCATGTAGTTTTCGCAAGAACACCATAAAAACTGCTTAGCAAGAATATCTAACTGGGTACCAACTGTTCCTTTTGGGAATATCTGACGAGCAAGCGCAAGATGTCCTTTTAGAACTAATGTATAATCTTTTTTCTGTGCTTCTGTTGCTTCTGTTCCAAAAAGAAGAGTTCTTGTTAAATCTGTTGTTCCAAATTCAAACTGGCTACCAGTATCAAGAACAAGTAAGCCCTGTCCTTCAACCTTTTTGTTACTCTCTTCATCTGGACTATAGTGAACTACTGCACCATGCTCATTATAAGCAGAGATAGGTTCAAAAGATGGTCCTAAATAGCCTTCCATCTTCTTTCTTTCATCTTCAAATCTTCTTGCTATCTCAAGTTCACTATAGACTCCAAGAGGATCAATAGATGCCATAAAATTAGCAAAGGCAACACCATCTAAGAAATGAGCTCTCCTCATTCCTTCCATTTCAACAGGATTCTTTCTTGCTTTTAATTTTGTTGTAATATTATCCCCTGTCTTATTCTTCTTTTTTGCAAGCGAAGAATAGAATGTGTAAGCACATTTATTTTGAGAATAATAACCAACACCTTTCTTTGTTAAGCTAGGCAAAGATGAAGCTATCTCATCGTATCCTTTTATAGTGAAATTCTCTTCAACTTTCTTCAATAAATCTTTTGAAAAACGTTTCTTATCAACAAAAAGAATAGCTTCTTCAAATGAAATAAATAGATAAGAAACAAAAACAGGATTACATGGGATATCATTTGCACGAAGATTTGTAAGCCAAGCAATATCATCAATAGACGAAATAAATGTCCAAGAAGCACCTTCTTGTCTTAGCTTCAATCTGACAAAGTTTATCTTTGCAGCTGCTGTAAAGCCAGCATATTCATCTTTCATGCTAACACATGACGTACAAGGAATACTCGGCCTATCTTTCCAAATAGGAGAAAGATAATCATCTGTACCAACAAGACTAATACCCTTCTCTTTTAGCTTTTTCTCCATATCAAGGAATGTTGAAATAGATACAGTAGAGCTATCTACTCCAACCTTCTCATTTTTATTTAAGTTTTCGCAAAGCCACTCTAGAGGAGAAGGAACGCCATCTAAACCTTGCTTCATTAAAATATATTCGGTCCCTTTTATCTGCTGTTCTCCCTGCAAATAATAACGAGAATCCACCCATAGAAGAGCCTTGTCTTTTGTAATAACTACTGTTCCTGCAGAACCAGAAAAACCAGAAATAAACTCTCTAGTTCTCCATCTTGCGGCAACATATTCACTTTGGTGAGGATCTGTACCTGTTATATACCAAGCATTAATGGCCTCGCTTTCCATTCTTTTCCTTAGTTCATTTACTCTTTCTTGTATCATTTTCTTTCATCCTTCTTTGATAATAATTACAACCAACTAATAAAACTATTCCAACAACAACCATAATGAAGCAAAAAACTTGGCCTTTTGATATATTTCCAAAGCTTTCGAAAAGATAAATATTACTACTATTTTTTCCAAACGATAAAACATAGCCGATATCACTATCTGGTTGTCTAAAATATTCAATAAAAAATCTTATAAGACCATACCCAATTAAGTATGAAGAAAGGATAGTACCATCGCAAAGATTCTTCTTATCTTTAAGTTTCTTAACGATAAAAATTAGAATAAGAGCTAGAACTATTCCTTCAAAAAACGCTTCAAAAAGCTGACTAGGCCAACGGGGAAGATTAACATAGTCGCCAACTTTATATTCTAGTCCTACTTTGTCTGCGACATCTCTTACCCATTGATGGATAGTACTAAATCTTTCTGCATCAGGAAAAACCATCGCTATAGAAAAAGTACTTACTCTTCCATATAACTCTCCATTAAAGAAATTTCCAAGACGACCCCAAGTATATGCAAGAGGAACAGAGAGTGCTATGTAATCTGCCATTTTGAAAAAACCAAGTTTTTTTACTTTAGAAAAGATTAAGCCCCCAATTACGGATCCAATTACACCTCCATGGTAGCTCATTCCAGGAAGCCCTACAAATTTACCACTTCTAAAAGGCCAAAATATTAAATATGGATGCGTTAAATAGTAAGCTGCATCATCATAGAAAAGACAAGAGCCTATTCTTGCTCCAATTAATAAAGAAATTACTACTGTTAAAAAAAAATCATCACAGAGTTCTTTTTTATCTTTTAGAATGACATCTTTTCTTATATTTCTTGAATAAATTAGATATGCAGTTGCGAAAGCAAAAATGTACATGACTGCATACCATCTTATTGGTAACCCATTAATTACGTAGGGACTAATCCATGTTGGATAATTTACGAACATTACCATAGTCGAATTATACGACTTTGACCCTTCTTTAACAATTATTAGAGCTATTTAGATTATCTTAATGACTTATTTTTTTGAATTTTGTTGAAATTCTATACAACAACACACAATATACAAACTTTTGAAATTCCTCTTTTTCAAAAAGAGATTTATTATTTTCCTATGAAAAAATTACTGGTTGTTACATTTTTAGTATTATGTTCTTTATCTCAAATATTTTCTTCTCCTTCTTTTGAGAGATATTTAGCACCTACATCAGTCCAGTACACTACTTCAACTCAAGAATCTGCAGTGAATGCAGCATCTCTTTCAGAAATGCTATATGCATTGGGAAACCTATATAGCTACTTAGACACAAACTATCTATATGACATAGATAATGCAAAGATGAAGAATGCTGTAATCTCTGCAATGATAGATTCTCTTGGCGATAAGTATTCATACTATATAGCTCCAGATGAAGCTGAAGAATATAAAGAAGAAACTGACGGAAAGTACGTTGGTATAGGAACATATTTAACGAAAGTAAACCCAACATTTATTGATTGGGATGACCCATCTACTTATATGGTAATAATAACTTCTCCATTCCCAGGAGGACCTGCAGATAGAGCTGGCTTACGCGCTGGTGATATGATCAGCCATGTCAATGGAGAAGAGATATACGAATTAGATGCAAATAGTGCTAGTAAGCTAATTAGAGGGGAAAGAAACACTCCTATTACCCTTACTGTCCATCGAGGCTCTGCTGTTTTCGATATTACTCTTACGCCAGAGGAAATAACAACACCATCAACCTCTTCAGGCATATTGAATGATAATATTGGCTACTTAGCTATAACAGAATTTAGCAAAACAACCTTTGACAGCGTAAAGGAAGATATTTCAAAGCTCCTTGAAAAGGGCGCCACAAGTCTCATTATTGACTTAAGAAACAATGGTGGTGGCAATGTTGACTCATCACTAAGCATTGCCAATATGTTTGTAGAAGAAAATAAAGTATTAATGACAACTAAGTTCAAGGAAAGTGCATCAAATAAGAACACCGTATATACTTCCACAGATTACCTTGCTATTGATAAAAACTTCCCTATTGTTGTCCTTGTAAATGGAGGAACTGCAAGTGCAAGTGAGATTCTGACAGGCGCATTAAGAGATAATAATCGCGCACTTGTTGTTGGTTCGCAAACCTATGGTAAAGGCATTATGCAATACTCTGTATCATTTATGGGAGGATATTTAAACTTAACTGTCGCAAATTATTACACTCCAAGTGGAGCTTCAATCCATGAGATTGGCATTACTCCAGATTTCGTTGTAAACACTCCTGATTATACAGATGAAGAATTAGGGGCTTATTCTGAATTTTTGAAAACAGATGCTATAAAAGAATGGCTTACTAGCCATCCTGAATATTCAAAGGAAAACATCCTAGCCTTTGCAGATTACTATAGTGATAGCAATGTTCCAAAAGAGCTCTTATGTTTGTTAATGCGTAACGAATATATCTACTCACTTGATTATGATAAACGTCCTGTTGCTGATCCAGATTTTGATACTCAACTAGCTAAAGCAATTGAAGTAATTAAAAGTGGTATAACAGTTGAAGAAGTAAATAATAGCAAGAAAAGTGCAGAGGCAGAGGAACAAAATCTATGAGGCTTTTCCTATTAGATAAAAGCTATGATGGTTCTACCCTTTACAATCTAAAAAAGAGAGATATTCAGTATCTAGAAAAGGTTTTACGACTAAAAGAAGGGACAGTATTCACAGCAAAAGACTCTAGTGAAAACTACTATAAGGCAACAATCCTCTCCGATGGCGTACTTTCACTTATTCCTACTACAGATATAGAAGATACTCTTCTTGATGCTCTTTCATCTTATACGGGCCCATTTGTCCCTATCGATATGTATATTTCAATTCTTAAAGGAAAGAAGAATGAAACTGTGGTAAGAGCTCTAACTGAAATAGGCGTAAGAAAAATTACCTTTATCTCTACACGCTACACCCAAGAATCTGATTTCTCTTCTCATCAAAAAGAAAGATTAGTGATAATTGAAAAAGAAGCTGTTCAACAGTGTGGTGGAAAGTCCCCCATACTCGCTGGTCCAATTAACTTTGAAGAAGCTATAAAAGCGGCAGAAGGAAGAAAACTAATACTTCACCAAGCACAAAGAGGAAAAACAAAGTCTCTCAATGAACTTTTTTCTGAAGATAAAAATCTTAAAAAAGTCGTATCATGCTTCATCGGTCCAGAAGGTGGCTTTTCTGATGAAGAGTGCAGTTTTGCAGAAGAAAATGATGCCATTCCCGTACTTTTAAATACAAATATCCTTCGTGCTGAAACCTCTGCGGTTTACACAGCAGCTGCCATTCAGGCAATTTTGCAGAATTAAATCTTAAAATTTTTATATTGACTTATGCTATTTCCCCCTTAATACTATCCTAACCTGGGGGGAGGTAGATTTGAATGTTGCACTTTTAGGCAAAAGCACTGCTCTTTTCAAAGCTCTATCTGAAGTAATAAATGAAACTGACACATTAACTGAATTTAATAATGATGTCTCTTCATTAAAACTAGAAGCTGGAGATATAGTCTTTATTGCATCTGAAGATTTTGATTTCATCAAAAGAGTAAGAATAGCAATTCCTTTATATGTACCACTTATTGCCTTTACTCAAAAAAGTACATGGTTCACTTTAGTTGATTCTCTAGGAATATCTGTTTTGCATGCTCCTCTTACCATGTTAAAGCTCAGGAATATCATTGAAGATGGAAAAGCTTTTTCAAGAGCTAACTCCTTCCTACTTCAATTTATTGCGGGTAGCAGTAGAAAGACACAAGAACTTAGAAATAGCATTATCTACTTTGCAAAAAACTTTCTTCCTCTTCATTTGAATGGAGAGACAGGAACAGGCAAAACTCTTGCAGCAAAACTAGTTCATAGTTTGCAAAACCATAAGAAAGAACTTGTTTATATAAACTGTGCTAACCTAAATTCAGCCATTGCCGATTCTGATCTATTTGGCCATACAAAAGGAGCATTCACTAATGCCGTGAGTCCACGAAAAGGTCTTATAAATCAAGCAAACGAATCTACACTTTTTCTTGATGAAATAGAAAATCTTCCTCTAGACAAGCAAGGAAAGCTCTTAGACACTATTGAAAATGGATTTTATCGCAATATTGGTGATGACAACGCACAAAAATCTACATTCCGCCTTATAACAGCAGCCCAAAGCTCCTTAGAAGAATTAGTAGACAGGAAGAAACTAAGAAAGGACTTTTACTATCGGATTTCTAACTTAAGCATTACGATTTCCCCTCTCAGAGACCATAAAGAAGATATTCCCGAAATTGTATTGCATTATGAAAACAAGAATAAAATTGAAAAAGGAAGAATTGCTGATTGTACTCCTTTAATGCAATCAGATTGGAAAGGCAATATTCGTGAGCTTATACACTACTTAGATAGAGTTTTTAGCCATGTGAGACACTAGAAAAAAGAGTTTCCTTTTTATTACTTTCTTGAGCTATTTTCTTTAGATATCTAATGTTATAAATATTTTCACACAAATGTGAAAAACGTGTTAAAAACTATTGTTAATTTTAGTTTTTCACATTTTTCACAATTACCCTTTTAATATTAAATAGTTATATAATTTCTATAATTTTGAGGGGGAATTTTTTTATTGTATTTCTTTATATTACAATAAATTAAATAAACATGTTATTATTATCACAAATTGTCGTTTATCTCTACCATATTTTGAGTTTTTCACACTCTAATTCTTTATTGTGCAAAAATGTGAAAAAAATGTTAAAAACTCATATTTAGTGTATTTTTTCACATCTCAGGCTCTAAAGAAAAAAGTATTATTGTTAAGAGACTTTTCAAGCTATATAATCTTTATATGGCATGTGTATACGGAATAGGAAATCCATTGATTGATTATATTTGCTCTGTCACGGAAAAAGACTTAGCAGATTTAAATTTAAGTAAAGGAACTATGCTTCTTATCGATAGCGATAAGCAAAATGAGATAGTTGAACACACTAAAGGAAGAGATATTATTTACTCTTGTGGAGGATCATGCCCAAATACAATGGTAACCCTATCCTCCCTTGGCGTAAAAACTATACTTGCAGGAAGCATAGGAGATGATGATCTCGGTAGAGAATATCGTTTACGCCTAAAAGAAAGTAACGTAGTTGATCAGCTCGTAACAAAAAAAGAAAGTGTGACTGGAACATCAATAATTCTTTTAACTAATGATAAAGAAAGAACTATGAATACATATTTAGGCGCAAACAGATTATTTACGCCAGAAGATGTTGTTGAAGAGTCTGCGCTGCAAGCTGATTTATTCTATTTCACAGGCTATATGTGGGATACAGACAATCAAAAAAAATCTGTTCTAAAAACTCTTAAGCTATTTAAAGACAAAGGAAAGAAGATTGCTTTTGATGTTGCTGATCCATTTGCCGTAGGACGCTATAGACAGACATTCCAAGAGCTAATAGCTGACTATTGTGATATAGTTTTTGCTAACAGCGAGGAAGCAAGGTATTTAATGGATAACTATGATCCATACGAATGCTGCAGAAGCCTTGGTAAACTTTGTCCTATTGCTATCGTAAAAAATGGCAAGAAAGGTTCTTTTATCTCAAACAATAGAGTTATAACTCAAATACCATCCTATGGCACAAGCATCCCTGTAGATACTACTGGCGCAGGAGATACATATGCATCTGGATTTCTCTATGGCTACCTCACTGGTAGAGATTTAGTATCTTCATGTAATATTGCTTCTTACCTTGCAGGTGAAATAATAGCAAGAATAGGTGCACAATTTGATAAAGATTCAATTGTGAAGCTTAAAGCATTTATCGATAAAAACTTCCCAATGAAATAAAAAAAATGACTCTCTAATCTTTTATTAGGGAGTCACAACTTTTCAGTTATTTAAATTAATAATTCTGGCTTACTAACTCAAAATAAGACTGTGGATGGGCACATACAGGGCACTTTTCTGGAGCTTTCTTTCCAATTACGATATGGCCGCAATTTCTACATCTCCAAACCATTTCTCCGTCTCTAGAGAAAACAAGACCCTCTTTAACGTTCTTTAGAAGTGCAAGATATCTCTTCTCATGCTCTTTTTCAATTTCGCCAACAAGTCTGAACTCTTTTGCTATTTTATCGAAGCCCTCTTCTTCTGCTTCCTCTGCAAATCTCTTGTACATATCTGTCCACTCGTAGTTTTCACCACTTGCTGCTTCTTTTAAGTTCTCAAGAGTGCTCTTTATCTCTCCACCCTCTAAGTACTTAAACCACATCTTAGCATGTTCTTTTTCGTTATCTGCTGTCTCTAGGAATATAGCTGCAATCTGCTCATATCCATCTTTTTTAGCCTTTGAAGCAAAGTATGTATACTTGTTTCTAGCCTGACTCTCACCTGCAAAAGCAGCCATTAAATTTTTCTCTGTCTTTGATCCTTTTAATTCCATATAAATATCCTTCTTTAATAAATGGGAAGATACTTTCCCTTATCTGTAATATAACCCCAATGGCAAAAAATGCAAAGAAAAAGACATGCCGTAAGACATGTCTCAAGATTTACTTTACAGGTATAATCCTTACCTGTTTATATAAGCCTTCGCCTTCGCTTTTTGTCTCTACGCCTTCGTAATCATTTAAAGCCGTATGAACAAGTCTTCTTTCAAAAGGATTCATTGGGTCAAGAAGTCTGCTTCTGCCACTTCTCTTTACAATTTCAGCAACCTTATATGCATTTCTAATAATCTGTTCCTCATGTCTCATTCTATAGTTTTCACTATCGACAACAATCTTAATATCGGGATCAAGATTACCTGCATATACATTAACAATTAACTGAATAGCATCTAGGTTTTTACCTTTTCTACCAATAATATAAGAAGAATCGTTTGATTCAATGTCGATACCAACCTTATTCTCCCTTCTATACTGAATAGAGGCCTTTCCGTCATAACCCATCTTTTCAATTAAAGTATTAACGAAATCAATTACCTTTCTTTCTGTATCATTTTCAGCATCAAGGTTCTTTCCTTCCAACTCTTCTCTTTCATTCTCTTTGCTTTCATCTCTATCATCATCTTCTCCATAATAGACACGAATTTTGCATTGAGGCTTCTTAAATAAACCTTTCTTTACTGTTTCAATAACCTCTACGTCAAAGTCTTCACCATTTAGGTTTAACTCTTCAATAGCTTTATTTCTTGCTTCTTCTTCAGTTCTACCTTCAAAATCTTTATACATTTATATTGCCCCTTAATTATCTTTTATTTTTCTTAGCAGCTTTCTTTTGTGCTTTTTGTGCATCTTTTTCTGCTATTTCCTCTTTATATCCAGCTACCTTTTTCTTGTTGGTAATAACTTGCTGAATAATTGAAAGAGCATTAGACATTGTCCAATAAACAAGTAGTCCTGATGGAGCATTGTAAAGCACAAAGAAGAAGATAATTGACATACCATATGTCATGAACCATGTCATACCTTTGCTTCCAGAAGAAGTGCTTGTAGTACTCTGAGTAATCTTCATAGAAAGAATCATAGATACTGTATAAATAATTGGTAATAAATGTATCTGTGATCCTAAGAGAGGAAGATTAAATGGAAGAGTAAAGACTGTTTCTGGTATAGATAAATCTGGAATCCACCCAGGAATGAACATAGCACCTCTTAGAGAGAAATCTTTATTCAAAAGTCCATATAGTCCGATGAAAATTGGGAACTGTATAAGCATTGGAATACAAGAACCCATTGGGTTAATTCCCTCTTCTTTATATAACTTCGCAACTGCTGCATTCTGCGCTTGTGGATCATCTTTATATTTTTCTTGAATCTCCTTCATTTTGGGCTGCAAAGCACTCATCTTTGCTGTAGAATCTGTTCCCTTCTTTGAAATTGGAATAAGAATAAGCTTAACTAAGATAGTGAGAAGAATAATAGCAACACCATAGTTAGGAATTAAGAAATAGAAAAGTTCAAGTGCATACTTTAATATTGTCTCAAGCCAACTAAGCCAAGACACATCCAATGCCTTCTTTAAATTATGATTTTCAAGACCAAATATATTGTTATTAGCTTTATCATAAATACCCAATGTTGATGAAAGCTGTGGTCCACAATAGAAAGAGAATACATCTGTAGTCTTGTTAACAGAAGAAGCCTGGCGTGTCATGTAAATAATATTTTTTTGCGGAATAGTTGTTCCTGCTTCTTGAACAGCTTCGCTCTTGTTTATAATTCCTTTTGTTTCAGGGATAAGTAAATAAGCAAAATACTTGCCAACAACACCTACCCAATCCATCTCATTATAAGATGTGAAGGATCCAGAATTAACAGTCTTTCTATTATTCTTATTTGCAAGCTTGTAGTAGACTCTTCTGTAGTCATAATTTCCATTGAGGGATTCAAACTCAGGTCCAACTTGAGAGCCTACAGACAATGTATACATTGCATTATTTAGCGAAACAGGTATAACTGAGCCATCTTCTGTATAAATAGAAACAGCAAGCTGAATCATGTACTCATCATTTTCTGGAACAGCATATCTCTTTTCAATTGTAAAAAGCTTTCCTGTTGCTGTTTCCTTATAAGAACGAGTAAATGTAACTTGGGTAATCTTGTCTGACTTGCCAACTATACTCTTTTCTTCAATTGAATATGCGAATAAATCGTCAATGGATGAAGTCTTATCGTCTCCCCAATACATCATGAATGATGAATCATCATCATCTTCTTTTATAACAAGATTGACATCATTCTTTTCATCATGAACAGAATCAATAGTACCACCTTTAGGATCAAAGGTTATAGCAAGTGAAGGCGTAGTAACAGTAAACTTATTACCATCTGTTACACTGCCTTGCGCTTCATATGATTCTGGATTATTTAGGTAAACAATATCGTCGGTGGTATCTACTGTTTCGGTAGTATCTACAACATCTTGATTGTTTGACATAAGGCTCTGCTGAAATGTCATACCAATAGTAATGACAATTACACAAAGTATAATTGCAATGATAGTATTCCTATCCATTTTTTCTCCTAAATGGATCTATTCTCAGTGCCTGGAAAGATGGAATAGGAACTCTGCTGATGAGGAAAAAAGGAACTATTTCCCGTTAAACCTGTCTAACAACTCTGTAAAGTTAGACTCAAGCAAGGAAAAACTGGAAACCTTCCCAGGATATACAATGAGGACATAGTCCTTAGTAATTTCTGTTGTTTGGTCTTGGTAAGCATGTCTCTTCTGATAGTTTCGAAAAACCTCTTTAGCTCTTCGTCTTAAAAGATTCCTG
This sequence comes from Spirochaetales bacterium UBA4629, assembly GCA_002406055.1. Classification (GTDB taxonomy): domain Bacteria; phylum Spirochaetota; class Spirochaetia; order Sphaerochaetales; family Sphaerochaetaceae; genus Ornithospirochaeta. The sequence continues at coordinate 43,573 of DHMZ01000096.1, read as the reverse complement.
TCTACTGCTCTTCCATAGTGCTTTGCAGGAATGACAATAATTCTATCAAAACCCAGACTATTATCTATACCAATTAATCGCATTCCAAGACACGAATGAGTTTTTCCTGCCTTAAAAATGCGATCAATATCATTTTTTTTTCTTATAATTTCTATCTTAGAAAGGCTTCTTCTCATCACTTACAGTGAGGCTGTATCTACCTTTAGCTCTTCTTCTAGCTAATACCTTGCGGCCACCTTTTGTTGCCATTCTTGCGCGGAATCCAAACTTTCTTGTTCTCTTAGTCTTACTTGGCTGGTAAGTTCTGATACCTTTAGTGCTCATGCTCTAACTCCAATTTTTTAACGCTTCTCAGCGATGAATTTTCTTTATATGTCGACACTCGTCGTCAATTTTAAGATTCTATCAATCCACGGCTATGTAGTCAATAACCAATAAATGTTTACAGTGCAAATGAAAACAAAGTTTTATTTATCATCCTCTTTTTTGCACAGAGCCAAAAAATCTTTATAGCCACCTGGTGTACTATTTGGAATCTCAATTGCTCCTACACACTTTTTATAGAATTCTACTGGACCTACACAACCTATCGCAGCATAGATATATCCCATATCTCTTAAACCCTCTAAAGCTTTTACCAATAATAGCTTTCCTATCTTTTTTCCTTGATACTCATAAAGAACACGAGTTGGACCAAAGAAAGAACGAAAAGTAGCCTCATAGCAAGCATATCCTACAATTTTGTCATAATATGTTGCTATATAGAGTGTCACAGGCTGATGAGAAAAGCAGACAGTGGCTTCACCTTTGGCTGAAAGCCCTGAGTTTTTTTCTATAAACTCTAATACTCTATACATATCTGGAGTCATAGCTCTTCTTATAACAATGTTTTCCTCTTTTAGTTTCTCTTCAATCTCTGTCACATCAGGCAAATTTAATAAATTTACAAGCATATCCATAGACTATTTCCTCAAAGAAAAAGGTACTCTTGCACTAGAAGGCAAGTTCTCTTTTATAGACTTAATAAACCATTCCATTGATTGAACAGAGTATTCATAAATGGCAATTGCATTTGCCTTTTCAGGTACTTCTTCCAAATCATAAGGATTACGTAGTGCAACAACAGTTAGGTCTCTATTTAATTTTGCAATTTCTTTAACTAGATCTATCTGACCTCTTTTCGAAAGAGCATTGTACGTTCCAACAACAATCTTTTTATAATTCTTTGCTTTTTCAACAATTTTTGCTATTTCTTCTTTATCTGGATCAACAGGAATATCTAATCCACTAGAAGAAAATGCTTTTGCCATAGTAGAAGCAAAACTAACATCTTTATCTTCAGGATTCATTATTGCTGTAACAACGAAAGGATGAGGAGCTATAAATATTGTATCAGAGCCAAAAGATAGAGGGGTCTTAACTCTGTATTTAGTAATTGTTTTCTCGCCAATTCTGTTAATCTCTTTCTTGCTTTGCTCTATATCAATTGAATCTGTATAACTATTTAATTTTGAAAAATATTCATCTTTTATTCGTTTAATTCTGTTAAATGATTCATCTTGATTTTCTTGCCAATTCTCATCTTCCATTACTCTCTTCATTGAAGCAAGTGCTGTCTCTATTGTGTGCGATATGCAAGCAATATCGATGCCAGATAGTAGAGCCTTTCTTGCTCCCTCTTCTGTTGTGTAATGGTCTTTTATTGCACCCATTTCCAAGCAATCTGTCACTACAAGTCCATCGAAATTAAGTTTATTTCTTAATATACCTCTAATAATCTTTTCACTCATTGTTGCCGGATAATTAGATGGATCTATTTTAGGAAAAAGAATATGTGTAGTCATGATTGCTGGACATGATAGGCTAATTGCATTTATATATGGCTTAAGCTCAGTTTGGAATATCTCTTCTTCAGTTTTATAACAAACAGGAAGCCCAATATGAGAATCTACAGCTACATCGCCATGTCCAGGAAAATGCTTACAACAAGAGAAGACTCCTCCCCTTTTCAATCCATGAAGCATTGCAGTTGAGTACTTAATTACATCGTCTGCACTTTCACCGTAGCTTCTAACACCCAAAATTGATTTTTCTCTTGCTGTATTAATATCTACTACAGGAGCTATGTTAAAGTTTACTCCGCTATTACGAAGTTCCGTTGCCGTGATATAACCACACTCTTCTATGTCATCTGTATTGTCATTACTAGCAAGAGCCATAGCTCCAGGTATAATGGCATAATCATTTGATAAGCGAGAAACCATTCCCCCTTCTTGATCTATCATTATAAAAGGATGGAAGGAGGTATTATCATAGATGAATTTATCTAAAAATGCAGTTAGTTTTTCTAGTTGTTCTTTTGACTCTACATTGCTTTTAAATAGGATAATATTTCCTATTTTCATTTCCTTTATTATAGATAATGTCTTCTCATCTGGAAACAGACCAGGAAAACCAACAACAAAACGCTGACCAAGTTTTACTAAAGAATCCATACTTAATACCTCCAAAATTCTTTTGCTCTCAGAACAAACTTTTCTTCGCTTTCTTTAAGCATCTCCCAATTATTCTTTTTTATCTCTCTTATTGTCTCTATTGACTTAAAATCCATACCTAAAAGCGTATTCATTTTAGCCCCAGGTAAACCACCTTGACGAGGTAAAAATGAAAGCTTATCTCCATAAAGAGAATCTACTGTCAAAAGAAAGGAAAGAGCACTTCTTATTCCATTAAATTCTCTTCTATTTGTTACTATTGCTTCAACTCCTGAACAAACTTCTCCACTATATTTTGAAAAAGAAGGAATAAATGAATATGGTGCAAAAACAATACCTGGAAGCGAAAGCTTATTAAGCTCTCTCGCTAATTTCCACTCGTCAATAAAAGGAGCTCCCATAAAGGAAAATGGACTAGTTGTTCCTCTTCCTTCAGATATGTTGGTCGCTTCAAGTAAGCAAAATCCTGTATATAAAACAACATTATTAATGGAAGAAAGAGCTGGAGATGGACTGACCCAATTAGGACTATATTCATCAAAATAAAGATCAGCTTTGTAATCTAATAGAGGAATAATAGTAAGAGAAACATCTAATTTTTCCTCTTCTTTTATCATCGTTATTGTTTCACCTATTGTCATTCCATAACGAAGTGCAAGTGGATAAATGCCAACAAAACTCTTGTACTTTTCATCGAGAACAAAACCTTCAACAGAACGTGTTATAGGGTTTGGTCTATCTAATACAATTAGTTCTTTTTTATACTTCGATGCAAAATGCATTAAATTATATAAACTAGAGAGATATGTATAACATCTCATTGAAACATCTTGCACATCATAGACTATTGCATCAATATTTTCTAATTTCTCTTTAATAACACTTTCATCATTTTTTCCATAGAGTGAAATTATCTTAAGACCCGTTTCTCTATCTATTTCATCTTCAAATTCTTCTCCTGCTGCTTTGGCTCCACTCTTTCCATGTTCTGGCGCAAGAAGAATACGTAGATCAAAACTTTTTTTTATTATTGAACTTGTTGTTTCCAATTCTGAATTAAGAGAAGCAGAAGAGACCATAAGTGCTAATCTTTTTCCTTTAAGGGAAGAAGAGAGAAGCTTAGAGTTATCAACAGCTAGAATCATAAGACAACCTTTCCCATTACAACAGGTTCATTAGCACCTGTAGAACGAGGAGCATTATTAGGAATATTATTAAGTCTTTCATTTGCAAGAATAGCAAAAGCTATCGCTTCTTTTGCATCTGAAAACTCATTTTTTACAGATAGTATTCCTGTTCTTTTATTTAATTCTTCCATCATTGTAGAATTAGAAGCACCACCTCCACCAACAAGAATTTCCTCTGGTTTAAACGGAAAGAAACTATTTATAGCGATATTAACACATTCAGCAGTCAAGGCAGTAACTGTCCTAAGAATATCCTCTTTGCTTATACCTTCAGCCATTTTTAATAGCCTATTAATGTATTCTTCTCCATAATATTCACGTCCAGTTGTTTTTGGAGGCTCTTTTTTTAAATAAGGATCATCTAATAAAAAAGAAAGCAATTTGTCATTAACTCGCCCTTTCTTTGCCCAATCCCCATTCTTATCATAACGCATAGAAAAAGAAGAGAAGCGAGAAACAAGATTATCTAAAACCATATTTCCTGGACCAGTATCGAAGGCAATAACATCTGACAAATCAAAGTCTTTACCTATCAGCGTTATATTTGCTATACCTCCAATATTTAATAATCCATAGTTAACATTTTTATGACCATATAAAATATATTCAGTATAAGGAACAAGTGGCGCACCTTGTCCTCCGTGAGCAAGATCACTTACACGAAAATCAGAAACAACAGGGCAACCAAGATATGATGAGACAACAGCACTCTCTCCCAACTGAAAAGTAGAACGCACTGTATGACCAACATAATTAACGCTATTTGGCTCATGATAGAACGTATGGCCATGAGAGCCAACAAATGCGATATCTTTTTTATTTATTCCACTCTTATCTAGAAGAATTGAGCATGCCTTTTTCATCTCCTCTCCTAGTGCAAAATTCATTCTAGATAGGTCTCTTGAACCGCCTTCATTTCCTTTAGCAAGTCGCAAAAGTTCATTTCTAAAATCTTCTCTATACTCGATAGAAACAAAGTCTACTAGTTCCACAACAGTATTTATAGAACATCCACTAATAGAGACAAGAGCAGCATCCATTCCGTCTGCTGATGTTCCACTCATTAGGCCAATGGCATACTTTTTTTCCATATCTATTTTCCAAAGAAAAATGAGAATGCTCTTAGTAAACTATCATTCCAAAAACGCCAAGAATGATTTCCTTCAGCATAGTATTGTTCGCATTCTATTTCTAAATTCTTTAAATAATTACCCAGTCTCTTGTTTTGACTGTATAATTTATCTTCTGTTCCACATGAAAAGAAAAGCTTTGGACATTTTTTTGCATTTTTAAATAGATAATACAAATCATCTTCATCCTTCACATTTTCTCTTATTGCTTTGCTCTCTTTTGTATCGTGCTCAATAAACCATTCTTTTATATCGCAAACAGATGAAAATGCACCACATCCATTGAAAAAATCAGGCCTTAAAAGTGCACATTTCATAGCACCATAACCACCCATAGAGAGTCCCATTACATACCACTTTCCAGAGAAACGGAAAGTCTTCTTTATCCAAAATGGAAGCTCATCTATCACGTAATCAAGGTAATTAAGACCGTAGTCCATATTCATATAAAATGAACGTTGTACCTCTGGTAGAACAAGAATAACACCATATTCTCTAGCATATTGTTCACAACTAGTATAACGAGTCCAACCAGAAGCATTATCACTTAATCCATGAAGAAGCAAAACTATTGGCGCCTTTTCTAAATCTACATTATCAGGAACAGTAACAATTATATCTGTCGCCATATCTAATACAGATGAAAAATAATCAATTCTAAAATATGACATTATTAACCTTTTACTGATCCAACAGTTAATCCCTTTACAAAATATTTTTGTAAGAATGGATACAAAATAATAATAGGAAGTGTACTTGTTATAATAACAGCACTCTTAATAGAAATAGAAAGAGAAGCAGTATCTGTAGAAGCAGATGAACTATCTCCAACAACCATCGTTCCATTTACAATGTTTCTTAAAAATAACATTACAGGGTATTGCTTACTATTTAGATAGATAAGGCTGTTAAACCAATCATTCCAGAAAAATACTGCATAATAGAGTCCTATTGTTGCTATTGCAGCTGTCGAAAGTGGCAAAATGATTTGTGGAAGCATTCTAAAATAATCAATTCCATCTATTAGCGCTGCTTCTTCGATTTCTGATGGCAGTCCTCTAAAAAAATTCATAAGGATAATTAGGTTGAATTGATTAATAGCAAAAGGAATAAGAATAGCAAATCTTGTTCCTGTAAGATGCAATGATGATATAAGAAGATAATTTGGAATCATTCCTCCAGCAAAAAACATAGAGAAAACTACCATCTTTCTTAGAATTCCATTGGCTTTCAAATATGACTTAGATAATGGATAAGCAAAGCATATAGTCATTATTAAAGCTATCAATGTGCCAAAAATTGTATATATAAAGGTATTTAAATATGCTCTAAAGAAATTTGGGTACTTAAAAATCTGGTTATATGCTTCAAAATTCAAACCTACAGGCCATAAAGCTACTTTATTATTAATAATTGCTTTTGAACTAGATAGCGATAAAGCTAGCATATAGATAAAAGGAACGATGCAGATTAACAGAGTAAAAATCATCGTAGCCCAAACTATAATATTAAATATTCTTCCTCCTGCTGAGGTATCTTTAACTCTTGCCATTATTCTTATCCCTAATAGATTCCATCTCCAGTAAGTTTGCGACTTAATGCATTTGAAGATGAGACTAGAATTAAACCAATGATTCCTGAAAATAATCCGATAGCTGTTGCATAGCTATAATTTTGATTTGTTAGACCAACTCTATATACAAGTGTATCTATAATGTCACTCACGCCTGAATTAGTAGGAGTATACATTAATAACACCTTTTCAAATCCTAATGATAATAATCTTCCAACTTCAAGAATTAACATTACCATAATTGTTGGAAGAATAGATGGTATAGTTACATAAAATATCTGTTTAAACTTCGATGCACCATCTATTTCTGCTGCTTCATATAAATCATCATTAATGCTTGTTATAGAAGCTAAATATATAATTGCTGTCCAACCTGTAAATTGCCAAGCATTAGATAGTACATAAAGCATTCTAAAATACTTTGGTTCATTCATGAAATAGATAGGTTTTCCACCAAAATTAACTATTATTCTGTTAAGAATACCAGAAGATGGAGAGAGTATTTCACTCATTATTGCTATAACTACAACTGTAGATATAAAACGTGGCATATAGCTAACAGTTTGAACTACTTTCTTTGTTTTTTTGGGTTTAAATTCGTTAAGTAAAATTGCAAATATAATTGGGAGTGGAAATGTTATTACAATATTTGTAATTGATAGAACTATTGTATTTTTAAATGCATTCCAAAAAGCAGGATCCTTCATAAACATTTTAAAATACCTTAACCCAACCCATTCAGTACCAAAAATTCCCTTTCCAGGACGATAACGACGAAAGGCTAAAACATTACCAATTAGTGGAACGTATTTAAAAATAATGAAATAAATTACAGGAACAACCATCAAAACATAAAGCTGCCAATATTTTTGGATATGCTTTCTTTTTAATGAAGGATTCTTTTCTATTTTTGTATTGTTTTTTCCCATATCAAACCATAAAACGGAAGGGATAAGCTCCCTTCCGTATAAATATCACATCTAGCGATTATAAGTTGTCATTGTAAAGCTGGCAGAGCTTATCAATCTGAAGAGCCTTCATCTCGTTTACATATGTATTCCAATCTGTATCAAGACTCTTTCTTCCTGTTAAGAAAGCATCCATCCAAACTTCGAGCTTATCTGCTAATGGTGTAACAAGCATTGATGCTTCTTCTGCTGTAATATCATCAAACTTAGGTGTAGGTGGTATATACTGAATTACATCGCCCATCTCTTCAACAGCTTTGTTGATATTAGCATAGTTTTCATCATACTTTGTCATTTCACGTGAGTTAACCCATACAAGCTGTGTTACATCTGAACCACAACCATATTGGAGCTGCATATACTTGTAGATACCTTCGCTAGCATTCTTAATTTCATCAGAATACTCAATCTTTCCATCTTTCATTGTATATGTGACGCCTTCGACACCAATACACCAAATCTTAGAATTTTCTTCAGAGAAGAACATCTCATCAACTGCTCTAACTACTTGCTCAAAATCTGCTCTTTCAGCTGTCTTTGCAGGGAACATTATTCCAGATCCTAATCTATCTTTCTGCTGATGATGTGCTCCCTTTGGACCTGCAAGAGCTGGATACATCTGAAGCTTAAAGCCTTCAATTTCACTAGCTGCTTCTACACCACCAATCTGATCATAGTAAGCCCAAGTTGCCATAGAAGAACCTGTTGCCATCTTTCTTGACCATGTTCCACCATCAATTGGGTCTGCCATTTCTGGATCTAATAATCCTTCTGCATAAAGCTTAGAGAAGAACTGGAAGTAAGACTTCATCTCTTCAGATATAGCTGCTGGGAAGAATTCCTTCTTTTCATAATCCCAAGATAAAACTTTTGATCCACCTGCACCATTCTTTCCAATAGAAAGACCGAATGAAGGCATTGTCATTCTATAGAGAACTCTTGGTCCTGCAAGAATAGTTAATGGGTATGATTCTGGATAATCAGCCTTATAAGCCTTTAATATTTCATATAGATCATCAAATGTCTTAGGAGCATCAAAGCCTTTCTTTTCTAGATAGTCTTGTCTTAAAATTAAACCGCCATCATAGAATGGAACATCTGTAATAGATGGAAGATAGTAATATTTACCATCTGCAAGACGCTTTTTATCTAATTCATCCTGAACTCCATACTTTTCAATAAGCTTATTGTAATTTGGTGTCCATTCTGAATAATCAGAGATAGGTACGATTGCTCCATTAAGAGCTAAAGATGCGTTTTCTCCTGTTGTTGACTGATAAAGGATAACATCAGGTGCATTTGTTCCTGTATTTAAAGCAAGTGAAACCTTTGTACTATAATCAGCAATTGGAATAGGTTCAAATGTAGCAATTGCATTTGCATTCTTCTGTGTTTCTTGGAAAGCTAACCAACTTTCTTTGAAAGGAAGAGTTGCATTATCAGAATAATAAGCTGTAAATTTTACAGGTCCTGTTGTCTCACTTGTTGTACTCTTTGCACCTTGTGCACTAAGAGAAAAAACAGCAAAAACAAGCGCGAGTGCGATAATCAGAGCTTTTTTCATAATTCCCTCCTTATGATAAACTCTAGTTAGGTAAATTTTTCCTTTTTATTTGTAAGAAAATGATAAAGTTCATCTTTTAATAATGCAAACAATTTTTATGTCAATATTTAAATAATTTGAAATTTTTTTTTAAAAACAGCTATTTTTCAATTGTTAAATATAAAGATATAAAAATATAATTTTGCTATGGAAAACATCAAAACTATTACAGAAGAAAGAAACCCACTCTCAAAAGATATAGATGAAAAATCAACAATTGAAATATTAAAAATAATGAATGAGGAAGATAAAAAAGTTCCTTTTGCAGTGGAAAAAGCTCTAAAAGAAATCTCAATTGTTACAGACGATGTTATAAATGCTTTTAAAAACAATGGCAGACTTTTTTATGCAGGCGCAGGCACAAGTGGAAGACTTGGCGTATTAGATGCATCGGAGTGTCCCCCAACATTCGGTGTAAGTGAAGAAATGGTCCAAGGAATAATTGCAGGTGGAGAAAAAGCACTCACACATTCTGTTGAATGGGCGGAAGATAATGAAGAAGAAGCAAAAAAAGAACTAGTAAAAAGAGGCTTTTGCAAAGATGATGTTCTCATAGGAATTTCAGCTAATGGAAGAGCTCCTTATGTAATTGGTGCTATGAAATATGCCATCTCATTAGGTGCTAAAGTTGGCGCTATATGTAATAATCCATCAACTTATATGTTTGATTTAGTCGATAGAGATCATCAAATCTATCTTTCAGTAGGTCCTGAAATAATTACTGGATCAACAAGATTAAAGAGTGGAACATCTCAAAAACTTGTACTAAATATGATTACGACAACTGCAATGATTCGTATAGGAAAGGTATACAACAACCTTATGGTTGATATGAAACCAGTAAATAATAAATTAATTAAAAGAGCAGAAAATCTAATAAGAGAAATAACTGGTTGTTCAGAAGATAGAAGTATTAAACTATTAAAAGAAAGTGAGAATAATACAAAACTTGCAATAACAATGGAATTAACAAAATTGGATAGCATTGCTGCAAAAAAAATGTTAGAAGATAATGATGGTTCTATAAGAAAGGTATTGGAAAAACTGAAATGATATATGGTGCTATTGATGGTGGTGGAACAGGTTCCCGAATACTTATAAAAAATGAAAAAGATGAAATCTTATTCAGTAATACTGGCCATAGTACAAATATATATTCAGTAGGAAAAGAAAAAGCATTAGAAAATTTATTATCTTTAATATCATCATATTCACATAATATAGACTCTTTATGCATTGGATCTGCTGGATTAGGACGAGAAAAAGAGATTCTTTACTTTAAAGAAGAGATAAAAAAGAAATATCCAAATACAAAACTATATATTACGAATGACATTGAAACACTTCTTGTTGGAGCAATAGATGGCTTATCTGGTTGTGCTCTTATTAGTGGTACTGGATCAATAGCTATGGCAAGACTAAACGATGGCTCAACAATTCGTAAAGGTGGTTTTGGCTGGCGGCTAGGAGACGAAGGCTCTGCTTGGTATATTGCAGATCAGGCAGTAAAAAGAGCTTTAAAGAGCACTGAAAATAGAGAAATTAAATCTTTATTACCAAATAAAATAGTTGATTTTTTCAATCTAAAGAATATTTCAGATATAATACCAATATGGAATAACAAAGATGTAACAAAAGAGTACCTATCCTCTTTTTCAATAGAGGTATATAACCTAGCAAAAAAAGGAGATATTCTTTCAAATAACATAATGAATGATGCTTCTCAAGAACTATTTAATTTGCTTAATTATCTATTTATTGAAAATAAAAACCTTATACATAATCCAATTCTACTCTCTGGTAGTATTCTTAAAAAAAATGAAATTATCCGTAATAAGGTAATATCACTTATAAAAGAAAAGAATAAAGATGCAAATATTGTAATAGGTAGTAATAAAGCTCTAGAAGGAGCTTTAAAAATAGCTTCTAGTATTTAAGGCTTATATTTAACAGCTACAATCTTATTAATTCTATTCTCAGGAAAGAATTGATTCCAAGTATTTACTATTCTTTTTTCTTCCATTTTTAATAACGACTTTGAAGAAAGTGAGGATGGAAGAACATAAAGAATGCCTTTATCTAAATCTTTTAAAGATGCAATTTTAGTACAAGAGCTAAGCCTTATTCCTGAAATTATAGGCCATGCTTCATAGTACTTATGAAAAGAAATATCAATATTATTCTCTCTTAGGTATTCAAGTACGCCATCCCAAAGAGTCTTATCTTTCATATAATACACCCCCTTCTACTTCGTACTTTTTATAATTTTTCATGCTTTCATTATATTCTTCATTAGGAAGAAAGGTAAAAAAAGCTTGGCTATATGGAGGGAGTGATGACAGCACATTACCCCTTTTTTTACTATCTAACTCTAATAAGACATCATCAATAAGAAGAATAGGCTCCTTATTTGTCATCTTAGTATAATATATGGCTTCAGCAATTCTAAAAAGCAAAGAACAAAGCCTAAGTTGACCTGTTGATCCCATCTGAGTAAAAGAGCCATATTGAGATAAAATAGCAAATCTATCTCTATGTATACCTGAAGTTGTAGTGCACATTTTTATATCTCTTTCGATAGTATTATTCAGTTCATCTACTACTTCATCTATGCTAGCAAGATTTTTCCATGATGGCTGATATGATATTTCTAAGTTATAGTCTGTATCTGAAATAGCAGAAAAAAGAGAAGGAAATATTTTATTAAACTCATAAACAGCCTTACATCTTTCTTCCATTATTGCTAATCCATAAATAGCCAAGCGCTCATCAAAAAGTTTAATAATTGAGACGTCACAGCTCTTTATTGCTGCATTTCTTTGAGCCAAAATTGACTTATATAAACGAAGATTATCAAAATAAAAAGGTGAATAAAGACTCATCATTTGATCAAAAAATCTTCTTCTATATTCAGGTTCACCTTTTATAAAATTGATATCCTCATGACAAAAAACTATGCAAGGAAATTGATAAATAAGTGACTTACGGTCCTTTATTTCCTTTCCATCAAGCATTATTTTTCTTTGTTTATTATAGTACGAAATACCTACTTTACCCCTTTCATCTCCATCGATAAAAGTACCATTAATTGAAAATCCTTCCTCGTTATGTTTAGTGCATTCTTTTAAGACAGAAGTTCTAAAAGAAGAACCGTATGAAAGAGTATATACGCACTCAAGTATATTTGTTTTTCCCTGTCCATTTTTGCCATAAAGAATAATATTCTCTGAATCTGTGTTGATAACAGTATCAGAGAATATATTTCTAAAATTGGTTGATTTAATATTTGTAAATCTCATCCCTGCATTGGCATTAGAACAAAGAAGTAGTTCTTCTCAGGTTCTGGAGAGAAAATCATTGGACCATTAAATGTAGATAGTTTAATTTTTAAGAATTCACCATCAATTTTCTTAATTGTAGGTAAAAGTAAACTAGAATTGAAAGATACTTTAAATGATGGTCCATTGTACTCACAAGAAATGATTTGCTTAGAATCACCAAAGTCATTGTTTTCACCGCTAATCATTATTCCTTCTACATTTAAATCAACAAAGATCTTTCTAGATTTAGATTCTGTAAAGATAGATGTAAGAGAAATTGCTTTTTCCATATCATCTACCCCTATTTTGCATTCATACTCTAAGTTAGTTGGGATAACACGAGAGTAGTTAGGATAAGGTCCAGCAATTAACGTAGAACTAATTGTTCTATTCTGAACAGTTGCAAAAACGTGAGATTGAGTAATAGCGAGAGAAAATAATCCTTCTCCTGAAGAAATTAATTTTAGTAACTGTAAGAATTTAACAGGTAAAATTGCAGAAGAAAAATCAGGAAGTTCTTGTTCGAAAGTATTCTCTATATATGCAAGTCTTCTGCCATCTGTTGCAACCATAATGACTTTATCATCTTTTTTTTCAAAATTTACGCCAGTAAGGAAGAATCTTGATGTTTCTTCAGATACAGCAAAAGCTGTTTTATCAGCCATATCTAAGAATTCCTTCTGAGGTAAAGAGAAGAATAAAGAACTATCGCAAGAAATAATATCAGGATATTTGCTTGCATCCATTGTTTTAAGGTTAGTGTTGATATTTATTTTTGAGTTAGAAGGTTTAATTGTTAGCTTATTATTATCTTCATTAAACTCTAGATCTTCATCAGGCATATTTTTTAAGACAGCTAAAAGCTTATCGCAAAAAACAGTAGTTGAACCAGGAACGATAGTAGTAATAGGTATTGAAGAAGTAAATGATATTTTTGAATCCGTTGCTTTAATTGTTAGTGTATCACCATGATTTTCTAATAAAACATTGCTTGAAATTGATAAAGAGTTTTTTTGGCTTGAAAAGTTGCAAGCGTATTCAATTTCCTCTTTTATTGTTGAGCATGGACATATAAATTTCATTTTTCGTTTTCTCTCCTATTATCTGAATATAACATATTTATAAAGCTTAGTAGTATTAATAGTACCCCAAAAAAATGTTAAAAACTAACAAATTTCTTTTCATTATATAAATTTACAGTGTTAAAAACTCTGTTGAAAAAGCTCTTCAGAATTTCACAATTAGAAAAGCAATGTGAAAAAAGAAAAGTGAGAATTTTATTTTTTAACAATTTAAACTGAATTTTTAACACCTTTTGCACCTTTTTTTAACAACTTTTAAACATTCTTTTTACTCAAAGTATTGTTAACTGCTTCTACAGATTTTTTTATAGAATCATCTGTATCTAAAAGAGACTCTATTTGTATTACAGAGTATCTTACTGATGTATGATCCTTATTTAGGTATTTACCTATATCACTTTGAGTAAAATGACCGTATTTATAAGCAATAAACATAGCTATTTGTCTTGGGATTTTTATGTTTTTGCTTCTGCTTGCCCCTCTCATATCAACTAGTGATACATTAAAGTAATTAGCAACAGCAGTAAAAACGTCATTTATAGAATAATCAACATTAATAGAAACAGGCTCGACTATTACATTCTTAAGTTGTTCTTTTGCCATCTCTATTGTTGCAGGAGAACCAATTAATTTAGATATGCCACTAATTGTAATTAAGGCACCTTCAAGGTCTCTTACATTAGTTCTAACTGACTGACAAATATAATCGAGCACATTTTCTGGAATACTTAATTTTTCTTCTTTATTTTTTTGCCTAGCGATAGCTAATCTGACTTCATACTCAGGTGGTCTTAAATCGACGTTTAGGCCACTTGAAAACCTAGTTCTAAGTCTATCTGTAATGTCTGTTAATTCAGTAATAGGTCTATCGCAGGTAAAAACTATTTGTTTATTGTTATGATGTAAATCTACAAATGTATGGAATAACTCTTCTTGTGTAGAGGCCTTCTTTTGTAGAAAGTGAATATCATCAATTAAAAGAACATCTGCATTTCTATACATTTTCTTAAACTTATTGTTTGATTCTTTTGATCCAAATGAATCAATAAATTCGTTTGTAAAAGATTCTGCAGTAACATAGATGACATTCATATCTGGATGTTTGTCATAAATATAGTTTCCAATAGCCTGTAATAAGTGTGTCTTACCTAAACCTACTCCACCATATATTAAGCAAGGGTTAAAGTTGCTTGTTCCAGGATTCATAGCAATTACTTTTGCAGCTTTATAGGCAATATCTGAATTGTCGCCTTGAATAAAGTTATCTAGAGTATATTTGGGATTTAAAGTAGCATTTTTTTTCTTTTCTACTGTCTTTGTTTTTGAAGAAGATGCTACTTTTCTCTCTTCTTTAGATTTGCTGTCTGCTTCTTTGTTTTTCTCAGAGATAATCTTTACTTTAGTATTTTCTCCGATTTTTTCGGAGAGAACGTTCTCTATTACAGTTTTATATTCCTTTATACCAGTTACAATAAACTCACTAGGAGCAGAAATTGTTACGGTATTATCTTTGATATCTTTTATCTCTAATCTTTCGAGAAACATTTTAGCGCTGGAAGGAAGAATATCTTCCATTTTTTCCTTCGCTTCTTTCCAAAGTTCTAATAAGTCTTCCATAGTCCATAATATGATAAGGCATCGTTTTTTCTAGGGCAATAAGAGAAAAGAAAAATATAGAACTTTAAGTCACCCTATTTAGGCACACTCTCTTAGTTTTTGTTGATAAAAACTAAGCCAATCTATATAATATTTAAATAATCACGCACGCGCGAGATTAAATCCCCACAAAAAAGGAAAATAAATGGAAGAAGAAGAGAAGAAAATTGCAGGTCATACTGCTGACGAACTTCAGGCAGAATTAAAGGCGAGCAATCAATACGATTCGTCTGGAATTACTGTCCTTAAAGGTTTGGAAGCTGTAAGACAAAGGCCAGGTATGTACATTGGTTCTACTGGTATTGATGGTCTTCATCATCTTGTCTATGAAGTTATTGATAACTCAATAGATGAGGCTATGGCTGGTTACTGTAACGATATCCATGTTTATTTTGAAAATGGACCTAAAGGAGAAATCTGTACAGTTGAAGACAACGGACGTGGTATTCCTGTAGATATACACCCTGGTGAAGGTAAAAGTGCACTAGAAGTTGTATTAACTCAGCTTCATGCAGGTGGTAAGTTTGATCACAATGCTTACAAAGTATCTGGAGGTTTACATGGTGTTGGTGTTTCATGTGTTAACGCCCTTTCAGAATGGATGGAAGTAACAGTACATAGAGCACCACATATATATCGTCAAGTATATAGCAAAGGTATTCCTCAAACAGGCGTAGAAATCATTGGAGATACAGATAGAACTGGTACTATAGTCAGTTTTACTCCAGATTTCACAGTAATGGAGAAAAACTCTTTTGATTACGATACTCTCTCTAAGCGTTTTAGAGAATTGAGCTATCTAAATAAAGGCATCTCTATAACAGTTGTTGATCGAAGAGGAGAAGAAGAAAAGAAGGAAACATTCCACGCTGAAGGTGGTCTTTCTTCTTATGTTAAGTATTTAAACGAATACAAGACTGTCCTATCTGATCCAATATCACTCGAAGGTGAAAGTACTACAGAAAAAAACGGTGGTGGTGACCCTGTCTCTGTTGAAGTTGCAATTCAATACAATGATAAGTTTGATGAAAAGGTTGTTACATTCGTAAATAACATCAACACACGTGAAGGTGGTACACATCTTTCTGGTTTTAAAGCAGCTTTATCAAGATGTTTTAATAACCAACTTAAGAATAGCCAGAAGTATATGAAGATATATTCTGGTTCACTTGATTCAAAAGATATTGCAGAAGGTCTAACAGCTGTCATTAGCGTTAAGATTGCTAATCCTCAATTTGAGGGTCAGACTAAGATGAAATTAGGTAATTCATCTGTTAAAGGAATTGTAGATTCTTTAGTTTATGAAAAGCTTACAAACTACTTTGATGAGTTTCCTGATGTATTAGATAGACTTCTAAATAAAGTCACACAGGCTGCTCTTGGTCGTGTTGCTGCACAAAAAGCAAGAGATAACATCAGAAAGAAGAATGAAGGCGGTGGTCTACCAGGAAAACTAGCTGATTGTTCTATGCATAATCCTGAGCAGTGTGAGCTCTTTATTGTTGAGGGTGATTCTGCTGGTGGTTCTGCAAAGAGTGGTAGAGATAGAAACTTCCAAGCTATTCTCTCTCTTTGGGGAAAGATGCTTAACGTAGAAAAAGCCCAAGAAGCAAAGGTATTAAACAACGAAAAGCTTTTACCTGTTATTCAATCTATTGGCGCTGGCATTACTCGTTACAATGCATCATCACAACAAGAAGAAGAGGAAGATGCAGAAAAGAAAAAAGAAGAGAAATTATTTGATATTGGCAAGGTAAGATACCATAAGATTATTATCATGGCCGATGCCGATGTCGATGGAAGCCATATTAGAACCCTTCTTTTAACCTTCTTCTATCGATATATGAGACCAATTATTGAGAATGGTTTTGTTTATTTTGCTATGCCTCCTCTTTATAAATTTTCTGGTCCTAGAATTAATAAGCCAATATATGCTTATACAGAGGATGAAAGAGCTCAGAAATTAGCTGAAGCTGTTAGTTTAACTGGAGATGTTAATAAAGTTGCAGTCCAGCGATACAAAGGTTTAGGAGAGATGAATCCTGAACAGCTTTGGGAAACTACAATGAACCCTGAAACAAGAATGCTTGGTAAGGTTCATCTAGCTGATGCTGAAGAGGCAGATAGAGTCTTCTCTATGCTTATGGGAGAAGAAGTCGAGCCAAGACGAGAATTCATTGAGCAGAATGCTACATATGCTCAGAATCTCGATATTTAATGGAGGGATTTATGGACGAAAATAATAATAACGAAAATGCAATTATTCCAGATTCCCAAGAAACAAGACCTGGTGCGATTCTCACATATGATTTAGCAGATCAGATGAAGAGGAGCTATATAGATTATGCAATGTCTGTTATTGTTTCTCGTGCTCTTCCTGATGCTAGAGATGGTCTTAAGCCTGTACATAGAAGAATTCTATATTCTATGTGGGATATGGGTATTAGATATAATAGCGCAAATAAAAAGTGTGCTCGTATCGTCGGTGATGTACTTGGTAAGTATCACCCACATGGAGATGCTTCTGTTTATGATGCATTAGTACGTCTTGCTCAAGACTTCTCTCTTCGTTATCCAGTAGTTTTCCCACAAGGAAACTTTGGTTCTATTGATGGAGACCCACCAGCAGCAATGAGATACACCGAAGCTAGAATGGCTAAAATCGGTGAAGAAATGATGGCTGACATTGGTAAAGATACTGTCGACTTTATGTCGAACTATGATGAGTCTCTTACCGAGCCAGTTGTACTTCCTGCTGCCTTCCCATTCATGATTTGTAATGGTTCAAGCGGTATTGCTGTTGGTATGGCAACAAATATGGCTCCACATAACCTAACTGAGGTAGTTGATGGCATATGTGCGCTTATTGATAATCCAGAAATAACAATTCCTGAGCTAATGGAGTTTGTTAAGGGTCCTGATTTTCCTTCTGCTGGTACTATTCATGGTAAAAAAGGTATCATAGATGCCTTTACAACTGGTAAAGGAAAGGTTGTTATTAGATCAAAGTACGAGATTGTTGATGCAAATCCAAAGAGCAAAGATGATTTGAATAAGACTCATGCTGTAATTTATTTCACAGAGCTCCCTTATCAGGTAAATAAGGCAGAACTTGTTAAGAAAATTGATGACTATCGTAAAGATGGTGTAATCCCTGGTATTGCTCAAGTTAAAGATCTTTCAGGTCGTGCTGGATTATGTGTTGCTGTTTACTTAAAGGCAGATGCAGTTGCTAATGTTGTATTGAATATGCTCTGGCAGAAGACTGCCCTACAGTCTAATTTCAATATATATAATCTTGCTCTTTATAATGGTGCTCCTAAGATCTTTAATCTTAAAGATATGCTTTCTGTTTATGTTGATCATAGAGAAAACGTAATAGAGAGAAGAACTCGTTATGATTTAAAGAAAGCTCAAGAAAGAGAACATATTCTTATTGGTCTTAAGAAAGGGCTTGAGAATATTGATAGAGTTATCGAGATTATCAAGAACTCTCAAGATAATACAATTGCTTCTCTTGAACTTCAGAAAGAGTTAGACATTACACAGATTCAAGCTGATGCCATTATCGATATGAAGCTTGGTAAACTTAGCCATCTTGAGACTGACAAGATACTAGATGAATTAGCTGAAATTGAAAAGCGAATTGCTGAGTATAACTACATTTTAAGTGCACGTGAACACGTTCTTGAAGTTGTAAAGAAAGAAATTAGAGATATTGGTGAAAAGTATGGTGATGAGAGACGTACAGTAATCGTTGACCATGAGCTTGATGACGCTTCTCCTGAAGATTTTATTAAGAAAGAAGAAGTTGTTATTAATATTACTAAGAAAGGCTTTGCTAAGAGGCTTTCTGCTACAGAGTATAAAGCTATTGGAAAAGGTGGTAAGGGAACTATTGGTGCTAAACTTACAGATGGCGACTATATAGATCACCTATTTATCTGTTCTTCTCATGATTTAATCACATTTATTACTAACTTCGGTAAAGCTTACTACATTAAAGCTTTTGAAATTCCAGAAAGTGGTAAGACAACTAAGGGAGCTAATATGAAAAACTTCCTTAAGATTGAGAATGATGAAAAAATCACATCAGTAATCAACTTCCCACAAGACCTCATCAATGAAGATACATATCTCTTAATGGTCACAAAGAAAGGCGTTACAAAGCGTGTTCAAATGACAGAGTTTAGAAACGCAAAGACTAAGGGTGTTAAGGCTATAATCCTTGATGAAGGCGATGAGCTTATAGAGACACTAATGGTTAAAGATCATGACGAAGTTATGTTCATCTCTAAGAGTGGAAAGGGCTTAAGAGTTACCGTTGATGATATTAGAGCAATGGGAAGATCTACTCATGGTGTTAAAGCAATGAAGCTTATTGGAGATGATGAAATCGTTTCTGCTGTAAAGGTTGAAGAAGGAAAGACTATTCTTCTATTAACTGAACTTGGAAAGGGAAAGAGAACTGGTTTTGATAGCTTCACACAGCACAGTAGAGGAACAATGGGACAGAGAATCTATTCACTTAGTGAAAATGATAAGATTGTTGGTGCTGTTTCTGTTACTGAAAATGATGATGTTATCTTAATTACAATGCTAGGACAGGTTCTTAGAATTCCTGTAGATAAGATTAGTTATCAAGGAAAGAATGCTTCTGGTGTTATTATTGCTAAATTCAAGAAGAAGAATGATCGTATTAATGCTCTAGATGTTACAATTCATGAAGATGTTGTTGAGGATGAATCTCCAGAAGATGAAAATAATCCTGAAATCTCTACAGAAGAAGACCCTTCAACTGAATTAGATAAGTAAAATACTTCTTTCTCATTAAATGCCCAGGGTAACCTGGGTATTTTCTTTTGCCTTAAAAACAAAAGCATAATTAATACCTTAATGAAGGTTAAAAATATACCCTATAAGATAGGGTGACAAAATGCATCTGCTACAAATAAAACTGTAACTATAAATAGAAACATTAAATCACAATTTAAGTATTAATTCTTTATGTTATAAAGAATTAACTAATGATACATTTCTTTTCATAAACGACATAAACACAAAAATGCAAATTACTAAGCTCTGAACTTCAAATAAAGGGGAAATATTAGAAAGAAAGAAGTATTTTATACCTAGAAATATATAAAGGTGTGTTTTTACTTGCGCTTTAAATAATAATTATTTAGCTTTTGATTAATGAGTTAATTATTGTTTCACGTGAAACAGTGGTTTTATTTGTAATGTTTTGTTGCTTTGCTTTTTGCTTGTGTATGTAAATTTGATAAAACTAATAATTATTTTAATGCTTGGCGTTATTTCTTCTTTTACTTTTTAATAAATTAGATAAGAAAATAAATGATTATAAAAAATACTTATTTATTTGCTGTAATAGTTAATTATGAAAAATAAATAGATGATTTTTGATTTATTTATGTTTTGTTTGATAAAAGTGTAATTTGAATGTTTCACGTGAAACAAAAAAGGCAGAAAAATGAATTTCTGCCTTATTGTTTTTAAATTTTTTATGGTTTTAATTGTTGAAATCATCATTTAAAACGACAATGTCTGGATCTACTGTTTCCTTTAGGTATCTTTCAACACCATTTGATAGTGTCATTTGACTCATTGGGCAACCAGCGCAATGTCCATGAAGTTTGACATGAACGATTTTTCCTTCTACTTTTTCTAGGGAGATATCACCACCATCATTTTGAAGGGCTGGGCGAATTTCATCTATTGCAGCCTGAATTTTTTCTTTTAACATATATAATATTCTCCTTCTGAGATTTGTTATTCTAATATAAGAATAACAATACAAGTATCCTTGGGTCAATTCTCATCTTTACGAATAAAAAATACTGACATTTTACCTTTTAGTATATATATTTCTAAGTATGTCGAGGAAAATTATTTTTTACAATCAAAAAGGTGGTGTGGGTAAAACTACAGTTACTGTAAATTTAGCTTCTGCATTAGCAGAGATGGGTAAGAAAGTTTTATTGATTGATTTTGATGCTCAAGTCAATCTTACTCATGCTGTTTCTGGGGACCCTAAAAAAAAGAATATATATCAGGTTATTACTGGGCAAGTTTCTGCTATAGATGCAGTTCAATCTACAATGTTTAATAATCTTTTTCTTATTCCAGGTTCTCTCGATATTGCTGGACTGGCTATTGAACTTGTTGATGAAGAGAAAAGAGAACTGTTTTTAAAGAGATCGCTTGCTTCAATTGATGATGAGTTTGATTATATCCTTCTTGATTGCCCACCGTCTCTGGGGTTGGAGACTGTTAATGCCTTATGTTGGTGTGATGAAGTGATTATTCCTTTACAGTGTGAGTATTTAGCTATGGAAGGTCTTAATTTGATAATGAGAACTATTACTAATATTAAGAAATCAATTAATCCTTCTATTAGAATACTCGGCATTCTTTTTACCATGTTCAGTAAGAGAGTAAAGCTTAATCAGGATGTAGTTAATGATATTACCGAATTCTTCCCTGATTTAGTTTTTAAAACGATTATTCCTAGGTCTTCTAGGCTTGCAGAAGCACCCTCTCATGGTCTTCCTATTAATTACTATGATAAATCATCTTCTGGAGCAAAAGCTTTTAAGGAGTTATGTAAGGAGGTAATCGAACGTGAGTAATGAAAAAAAACGTGGACTAGGTAAAGGAATTAGTTCTTTAATGAGTGGATTTGATTTTGATTCACAGACTGAGGATATCCTTACTAAGACAATAAAGGATGATGTTAAATCCCCGAAGCTGACAGTTGTACAGCTTGATATTAATAGAATCAGAACTAATCCAAATCAACCTAGAAAGTACTTTGATGAAGATGCTCTAAAGGAGCTTGCAGAGAGTATTAAGACCCAAGGCATAATTCAACCTTTAACAGTTGAAGAAATTGCTCCTGGTGAGTTTTCTATCGTTGCTGGAGAACGTAGATATAGAGCAGCAAAGATAGCTGGGCTAGAAAAGGTTCCTGCAATCATAATGTCATTTACTGACATTCAAAGAATACAGGTATCTTTAATAGAAAACATTCAGCGAGAAAATCTTAATCCAATTGAAGAAGCGTCTGCCTACCAATACTTAATAGAGAAATCTGGTTTTACACAGGAAATGGTTGCAGAGAAAGTAGGAAAGAGCAGATCAAGCATTGCAAACTCTCTACGATTGCTCTCTCTTTCAGATAAGATGAAAGATGATATTGTTTCAGGGGCAATGACTGCAGGACATGCTAGAGCCATTCTATCGCTCGTAAATCCTGCAGATAGAATCCTTCTCAGAGATAAAATTGTTCATGAGGGATTATCTGTAAGGGATGCAGAGGAATTAGCTGATTCTTTTAATAAAGGCCATAAGCTAATTAAAAAGAAGAAGGCTACAGAAAAAGACGAAGAGATAATCAACGTTGAAGAAAAATTTACTTCAAGTATAGGTGCAAGATGCGAACTTAAAGGCTCTTTGGATAAAGGAAAGCTAATGATAAAGTATCGTAGTCAAAGAGACTTGGAAAAGATTTTTGCCTTAGTTAGTAAAGGCGAAATATTATTTGATGAATAATTTTATATAATATAAGGAAATAAACATGAAAGACGGATTATACGCAATAATAAAAACAAAGAGAGGTGATATTACTCTATCTTTAGAGTATAAAAAAACACCTATGACAGTATGTAACTTTGTAGGACTTGCTACTGGAATATTAAATCTTAAAAATCCAGGAGTTCCATTTTATGATGGTTTAACTTTTCACAGAGTTATAGATAACTTTATGATTCAGGGTGGTTGTCCTGTTGGTAATGGTACTGGTGGACCAGGATATAGATTCCCTGATGAATTTGATAGCTCTCTTAAACATGATGGTCCAGGCGTGCTTTCCATGGCAAATGCAGGAAAGGGAACAAACGGAAGTCAGTTCTTTATTACACATGTTGAAACTCCATGGCTTGATGGAAAACATACTGTATTCGGACATGTAATTGAAGGCCAAGATGTTGTAAACAAGATAAAGCAAGGCGATGTTATAGAGAAGGTTGAAATTGTAAGAGTTGGAGACGAAGCAAATAAGTTTAAAGTTTCTAAAGAAGAATTTGCTAAATACGTTCAAGAGGCAGAAGAAAAAGAAAGAAAAGCAAAGGAAGAAGAGGATAGAAAGATTTTAGACGAAATAAAGAATCGCTATCCAAATGCAATTAAAACACCATCTGGGCTTCAGTATGTTGTTGATAGAAAAGGTGAAGGAGGACCTTCTCCTATCTATGGACAGAAGGTAACGGTACACTATCAAGGAACATTGCTTAATGGTAAGATTTTTGATTCTTCATATCTAAGAAAGGCCCCAACATCATTCAAGATTGGTGAGGTTATTGAAGGATGGAATGAAGCATTACAGACAATGACAAAGAATGAAAAGAGAACGCTCATAATCCCACCAGAATTAGGATATGGGGAATATGGATATCCTGGTGTTATTCCACCTAATGCATATTTAATATTTGAAGTTGAACTTCTTTCTTTTTAGGAGATGAAATTTGAAGTCTAGTACGATTTACGTTTGTCGAGAATGCGGAAGGGAAGAAACAAAATGGACAGGTAGATGTCCTGAGTGTGGTTCTTGGAATAGCTTTGAGGAAAAGACACTTTCTTCTGTAAATGTTGATGAGAATAAGACTGTAATTGATAAAGATGTGAGGAAGTTAAGCGAGGTTCCATATGAAAAAACAATGCGTGTTTCTTCCTCTATAAACGAACTAGATAGAGTGTTAGGAGGAGGTGTCATGAGGCCCTCCTCTGTTCTTGTTGGTGGAGAACCAGGAATTGGAAAATCTACGCTAATGTTGCAACTTATTGCATCGCTTTCAGAGTATGGATCCACCTTATATATTTCGGGAGAAGAATCTCCTTCTCAGGTAAGATTAAGAGCAGAAAGACTTAACCTCCCAACTGAAAAAATTCAAATTTTTTGTGATACTAGACTTGAAGCCATAATCGAAACAATGGAAAGGATTGAACCAGACTACATTGTAGTGGATTCTATCCAAACACTTTCATCTTCTACGTTAGATTCAACAGCGGGATCCCCAAATCAGATAAAGACCTGTTGTATGGAGCTCTCTCTAAGGGCCAAAAAAATGGGCTCAGCAATCTTTTTTATAGGACATGTTACTAAGGATGGTCTTATTGCTGGTCCTAAGATTGTAGAGCATATGGTAGATACTGTGCTTTACTTCGAAAGTGCTGAAAATGGCATAAGACTATTAAGAGCATCGAAGAGCAGATTTGGAAGCGTAGATGAAATTGGGCTATTTGAAATGAATGAGCATGGCTTAAGAGGCGTTAAAGACCCAACTGAAATATTCCTTTCTTACAGAGATAAAGAAGCAGTTCCGCCAGGCATTGTATTTACCCCAATTGTTGAGGGTTCTAGAACCTTCATAGTTGAAATACAAGCTCTTGTTGTTGATGCAAGAAATGGATATCAAAGGATTTATTCAGATAAAGTAGATTCCAACAGAATAAATAGAGTTGAAGCAATTTTAATGCGTCATTCTGGTCTTGATTTGTCTAATCAAGATATCTACATAAATGTTGCAGGGGGCGTAAAACTTAGTGAAGCTTCAATTGATTTACCTTTAGCCCTAGCTTTGTATTCTTCTAAAACAAATACTCCGCTACCATCGAATGTGGCATCTTTTGGTGAACTCAGTTTAGCAGGTGAGGTTCGACCTGTTACATTCCAAGAAAGAAGAATAAAAAGCCTTAGTGAAATGAATTTTTCAAAATGTATTACATCTTCTTCTTCAATAAAAGGAACAAAGATAAATGTTGTTTCTTCAAAAGACATTAGAAGCGCAATATGTGCTGCATTTAAGAAAAGTTAGTAGGACTAATTTATTATTTATTTTCTTTTATTCAAAAAAATTAGGATGCTTTTGCATCCTTTTTAAAGTTTAGAGAGAATAAACGGAAATCCTATTAGGGAGCCAAAGATACTTCCAAGACTACTCATTACAAATGCAACAAGACACTTTAAAATTCGGTTCTTATACCATCCTTTAAGTGTCAATGCATCATTATTGAGATTTTCAAAATCTTTTACCTTTGGAGCTTTAAATGTGGCTTGCCAAATACCTGCAAATAGACCAACCCCTAATACTGGATTAAGTACAAAAAACGGTGCCGTTAAACCACTCAATAAGCAAGTTAAGAAAGAGGCTCCTCCAATAAGAGTGAAAAGGAATGTGCAGCTAGCATTTGATATTACCCAATAAAGGAAAGCTCTGAGGCCTTGATCCCAACCTGATGTAAAAATGCCTACAGCAACAAGGGCTACGATAAGAGTTGGTACTATCCATTCGGCTATTTTACCAGCTTTACTTGGCTTAGGAATTTCAGTTAGCTCTGAGATATCTTGGCTAAGTTCTCCCTTTTCAAGTTTTTCAAGCGTCTTAATAATACCTTGAGTATGACCAGCACCAATTACTGCAACTTTATTATGGCCTTCTGCTTTGTAAATTGATGTAGCTAGATATCTATCTCTCTCATCTATTAAAACTTCTTTAATGGAAGGAAGTTCTTTAGCTACTTCTTTCATCATAGATTCAAGAGTTTCTTCATTCTTTAGCTCTTCTAAATCTTCTTCACTTATTTTTTCATTGGAGAAAGATGCAGAAATAAGTGTTGCTAAAAGCTTACACTTATTCCATAGAGAACTCTTTCCCCAAGCTCGACGGAAGGTAATTTGAATTTCTCTATCACAGAGAGATACAGGGATGTTTTTTTCTTTCGCAAGAAGTGCTGCGCCAACTATTTCTGCACCAGGATCTGAACCTGTCTGCATACCCATTCTTCTTTGAAATGAAGCTAAAGCAGTATTTGCAAGAAGTAAAAAACCTTTTCCTTCTTTGAATATCTTTTTGATATCCATATTTTCCCAGCTGGAGTCTTTAGTTTTACTCTTCATTCTACCATCATCAAGCTCTATGCAGACTCTATCTGGGTTTTCTTTTTCAATAATCTCTTTAACTTCTTCAACGCTTCCTTTGGAAACATGTGCTGTTCCTACGATATGTAGAACATCTCCATTATCGAAGTTTATGATATGGTAAGTATCACTTACTTTGTTTACCTTCATATTTTTTTATCCTTACTTTATTTCTTTTAGCATCTCTTTAACAAAGTTAGCTGTTCTCTCTGCAGAAAGAACCTCAACATGTTCGTTGACAGAATGGACGTCAAAGAGATTAGGCCCAATAGAAAGAGAATCCATGCCCTTAATTCTATCATTAATAACGCCACATTCTAGGCCAGCATGGATGGCTGTTATAATTGGTTCTTTTCCTTCTATTCGCTTATATGCATCGGCAACTTCTTTAGTGAAACGAGATGATGGATTTGGAGTCCATGCAGGATATCCATCTCCGATTTTTACATTAAAGCCATTATTTTCTAATAGTGTCTGTATCTGATAGGCAAGTTTAAGTTTAGCGCTTTCTACAGAACTTCTAATGGAATATATAACGCTTACTTCTTTATCTGAAAGCGTAACAATAGCAAGATTATCTGAAGTCTCTACAACGCCTTTTAAAGAAGTAGACCAAGACTTAACTCCGTATGGAGATGTGAATAGTAAATCTCCAACTTTTGAACTGACTTTCTCTGTTAATACCTTCTCTGGTAATTTTACCTTCTCTACACTTAGTGTGATATTTGGATCAGATATCTTATACTCATTCTTAATCTCATCATTAAGAGTAGAAGCAATAGAGAGAGCAAGAGAAGAGTCTTTTACTACAATTGTTGCCTCTGCTGAAGAAGGAATAACATTTCTTCTCGTTCCCCCGTTTAGAGAAGCAATAGTGAAAGATGGTAATCTGTTTAGATAGCGAGCAAGAATATTTATTGCATTTGCTCTTTCTTTGTGTATTTCTCCGCCCGAGTGTCCACCTAAAAGGCCAGATACCTTAACAGAGAGGGCTTCACCTTCTGGTTTTGTCCAGTACGCACGCTTTTTACCAACAACATCAATGCCGCCAGCACAGCCAATATAAAATACGCCTTCTTCTTCACTGTCTAGGTTTAGAAGCATTCTAGATGCAACATCTTTTTCCTCAATGTTAAATGCCCCTGTTAAGCCAACTTCTTCATTTACTGTGAATATGCCTTCTAGTGGGCCATGTTCTGCTTTTTCATCAGAGAAGATATCTAGGATAATAGCACATGCAATTCCATTGTCTGCACCAAGAGAAGTGTCTTTAGCATAAACGATATTGCCATCTGTCATAACTTCAATTGGATCTTTTGTAAAATCGTGTTTTGAGCCTTCTCTTTTTACACATACCATATCCATATGTCCCTGAAGTGCAACAGATGGTCTATCTTCATAGCCCTTTGTTGCAGGAACTTTCATTATTACGTTACCAATTCTATCTTTGAAGGCAGGGATATTGTGGTTCATTGCCCATGAAAGGAGATAATTTCGAAGACCTTCTTCGTTGCCGCTTTCTCTTGGAATAGACGAAATATCATTAAAAATCTTCCATAACTTTTTATCTTTTAATTTGTCGTACCACATCTTTTTTCTCCTTAAGTAAAGTATATTATAACATTGTAGAGAGATAAGGTCTTTAAAAACATGGAAAAAGACAATTTAAAATGCTTTTTTGTGTATTGCATCCTTTATGATGAAATACCAAAATAAAAGATATGAATAATGACATTCTCTTAATAATCAATCCAAATGCGTCCAAGGGCAAAGGAAAGAAGAAAGCAAAAAAAATTAAAGATATCTTTGCCTCAAAGGGAAAAACATGCACTATTGCATACACTATTGGTAAAGGCCATGCAGAGAAACTTGCCAAGAGTGGGGTTGAGACTGGCTTTAAAACAATTATTGTTGCTGGTGGAGATGGAAGTGTAAACGAAGTTATTAATGGCTTGATGAGAGCTAAAGGCCATGAAAATGTAAACCTGGGTATTATTCCTTTAGGACGAGGCAATGATTTTGCTTGGATTGCTGGTATTCCTAATAATGTCGAAAAAGCCTGTTCAATTATTATAGATGGTCATACTCAAGATACAGATGTGGGCTTTGCTAAAGGAACTGAAAGAGAAAAAGGAAGATACTTTTTAAATGGCATGGGTTTTGGTTTTGAGCCTCTTGTAAACTTTAAAGCTCAATCATACAAGCACCTAAACGGCATGATTAGCTATATAGTTGCCTTTGTTAACATTCTCTTTAACCCTCCTAAAGGCTATAAATTGAGTATCGAAATTGATGGCCAGAAGAGTGAAATTAATACTCAGCAGCTTAGCGTAAACAATGGCAGACGTATGGGATCTTCTTTCTTGATGACCCCAAAGGCTGAGATTAATGATGGTCTATTAGACTACATGTATACAAAGAGGATTTTCAAAGGATTTGGATTAATAAGATTAGTTCTTCAATTTTTGAGAGGGGCTATGATAAAGGATACTGTTAATTTTAGTTATGGCAATGCAAAGCGCGTTGTTGTTGATTCTCTATCTGGTTTGGTTGTGTCACATGTAGATGGAGAAGAGTTTACAAGAAAAGGAAAACATTTCGAAATTGAAATACTTGAAAAGGCAGTAAAACTATATCGATAAATTATGATAAAAACTCTGTAATATCTTTTATTGTAAAGAAATAAACAAATAAAAAATCTATTTGACAACCTTAGTTTTGGCGTTGTATTATTATAATACCGTATAGAGTGCTCAAATTTTAAAAAAAGCCACTTTTTGGTGGAGAAAAAATGATTAAGGAAAGCGTACCAGGAATACATTTTTATGATCAGGACTTTGTTGATATGTATGACAGAGCCTGGGTTTGGTTGGAAGAAGCATGGAAGGAAGGGGATAAGGAAGGAAAATTCCCAGATGGCTATTTTATTCATAATAATAGCAATGTCATTTCTTTGTATGACGTTTCTCTTTCTTCGCTATTTTTAGTCTATTCTAATCAAATCTATAGTCCATATTCTATGGTCGATTATTTCTATTCTCGACAAGAAGAAAGTGGGCGTATTGCTGAGTGCTATGATATTACAACAGATAAAGAAGTCGTAAATAAAAAGAACCCTCTTGGTGTTACAATTCCACTTCTTCCATTTGTTGAATATATGTTTTATCACAAGATTGGTAATAAAAAGAGACTCAAGGATGTAATTCCTTATCTTGAAAAGTACTTCGATTGGCTAAAAACAAACTTTCAGAAGGAAAATGGATTGTATGCTGTACCTGAAGAGGCTATGCATATGGGAAATCTTCCAAGAAAGGGAGCAAAGTATTTTATAGATTTTAACTCAGCTATGGCTGTATTTGCTCTTTATCTCTCTATTATTGGCGATATCTTAAACGACAAAGAACTATCATTCAGATACAAAAGAGTCTACTTCGCACTAAAGACTAGAATTAATTCAATGATGTGGTCCAGTGAGGATAGTTTCTACTATGACTTAGACGAGGAAGGCCGCCAAATTAAGAATAAGCATATTGGTGCTTTCTGGACTCTTCTTGCAGAAATTCCAAATGATGAATATGCATCATTCCTTATTGAAGCGTTAAAGAACGATAGTGAATTTGGTACAGATAACCCATTCCCAACTCTTCCAGTCTCTAATCCTGAATTCTCGAAAGATGGTAATGGTTATTGTGGTTCTGTTTCTTCCTTTATGACATATATAATCATTAAGGGACTAATTAACTACGATTCATTTGTCTTTGCACGAGAATGTGCAATAAGACATATGTATTTCATCCTCGATACTCTCCATCCAGGAGAAGAGAAAACAGGTGATGCTTGGGAGCTTTATAAACCTCTAGACGAAGGTCCTGCTTCGTGCCCTGAGGGTGTTGAAAATAAGAAGAGGTATCTTCCTTCTATTGGTCTAATTGCAATATCTCTTTGCATTGAAAATATCATTGGATTAGATATTTCACTTCCTAGAAAGACTGTTTATTGGACAATGCAGAGCTTGGAAGCTATGGGTATTGAAGGACTCTCTCTTAAGAAAAATAATATCACTATTCTATCTAACAAGAATCAGAGAGGATGGGAGATAAGACTAGAGAGTGAGAAGCTCTACTACTTTACTATCCATATCATTGACGATAACAAGAAGAAGACATTACCTATTCCTTCTGGTAAGTGTTCAATGCTTATAGATAAGCTTTAATAGCTTAATAAGACAAAAAGAAAACAGAAAGGATTGTTAATTTCTAATTAAAATAGCCTTAGTAATAAAAAGGAGGCTCAAATGGATATGTCTTCATTTTCCCTAAAAGGGAAGGTTGCTTGGGTTACCGGTGCTAGTTATGGTATTGGTATGGCTATCGTAAAGGCTTTTCATACTGCTGGAGCAAAGGTTATTTTCAATACATCTCACAAAGAATCTGTAGAAAAAGGTCTAGAAGAATATAGACGATGCAATATGGGGGATGTAGAGGGCTATGTTTGCGATGTAACAGATGAAAAAGCTGTTGATGAACTACGAGATAAAATCATTAAAGAGCATGGCAGAATCGATATTCTCGTTAACAATGCTGGTTGTATTAAGCGTATCCCTATGACAGAGATGAGTGTTGAAGATTTCCGTGCTGTTGTTGATTTGGATCTTAATGCTCCATTTATTTGTGCTAAGGCTGTAATTCCTCAGATGATTAAGCAGGGTGGTGGTAAGATTATTAATATTTGCTCAATGATGAGTGAGTTAGGACGAGAAACGGTAAGTGCTTATGCTTCTGCGAAAGGCGGTTTAAAGATGCTTACAAAGAATATTGCATCTGAATATGGAAAATATAACATTCAGTGTAATGGTATAGGGCCTGGATACATTGCTACTCCGCAAACTGCACCTCTTAGAGAAAGACAGAAAGATGGGTCTCGTCATCCTTTTGACTCTTTTATTATCTCTAAAACTCCAGCAGAAAGGTGGGGTACTCCAGAAGATTTAGAGGGTCCTGCTGTATTTTTAGCATCAGACGCTTCTAATTTTGTTAATGGTCATATCCTCTATGTAGATGGTGGTATCCTTGCCTATATTGGCAAACAGCCAAGTTAAAAGAGAGCTTTTACTTTAAAGGATAAAATAATATGCTAGGGCTATATGGTTAAAGCCCTAGTTTTTGTTTTAGTAATTATCTTATCTTCTTGTTCCGTTTCTAACTCTAATAATGATGTAATAAATGTTGCAATTTCACAGGAACCATCCAGTTTAGATGTCGTTGTAAATACCTCTTTATATAGCCGAATTATTTGTGTTGGAAATATATTTGAAAAACTTCTTATTCTTGACGGAGAAGGAAAAATAAGGCCAGAGCTTGCCTCTCTGTATAGCCTTTCTGATGATAACAAAAAACTAACATTTACTCTTCGCGATGATGTTCTCTTTCACAATGGCGAGAAAATGACAGAGGAAGATGTTGCCATCTCAATGAATAGATGGTTAGAGCTATATCCAAAAGCAAAAGAAATAGCACAAAATGGAAGGTTTGTAGTAGAAGGGAAAAACACTGTCACTATAGAAAGTGACAACTCTCTGCTATTTCTTCCATATTTAATAGCTTCTGCTCCACAAGAAGCTATAATTGTGCCGTCTTCATCTATTGGAGAAGGTATTGTTCTTTCAAGTATTGTGGGAAGTGGACCATATAAACTAAAAGAATGGATAAGTGGAGAAAAGATTGTACTTGAACGTTTTGATTCTTACTCTGAATATGGCGAAAAAAGTAATGGAAAATGGGGAAAGAAAAAAGCTATAGAAAATATAACCTATTATTTTGTTCCAGATTCTGTTACTCGTCTTCTTGGTCTTGAGACAGGGCTCTATGATGCTATCAATGACGTAATGAGCACAGATAGGGAAAGAATAGAAAACAACAGTAATCTTATCTTACTCGATGGCGATGAGAGTGGATCGATAGCTCTAGTCTTTAACAAAAAAGAAGGGAGTACAAAAGATAATGAGATAAGAGAGGCAATAGCTCTTTCCTTAGATAGCAAGACACTAATGGAAGCTTGTTACGGAAAAGTTGGTTATAGTCTGCATTCTGATTATATGGAGGCTTGGCAAGGAGATTGGAGAGTCTCTTCTCCTGACCCTTATAGCGTTCTCGACATGGAGAGAGCAAAGAAATTAATTGAAGGAAAAGAGAATTTGAAAATTAGGATTCTTACCTCTAATTTGAGTAACTTAGATAAAATTGCTATTGCAGCTAAAGAAGAGTTAGAGAAGGTAGGTTTCTCTGTAGAATTAATAGTTCTTGATTGGGCTTCTTTTATAGAAACAAGAAAAAACAGCAGTGAATGGGATATCTACATAAGTGCCTTTACCTCCGTTCCTCTTCCACAAATGAAGAGCTATCTTTCTCCTTCTTTCCCAGGATACATAGAAGAAGAAAGTAGTGCATATTTAAGTCTAAAAGAGATGAATAATGCATCATCTCTTGATGAAGCGAAAGAAATGTGGCAAATATGCCAACAACAATTATATAGCTATCTTCCTTGTTATTTACCAGGGCACTATACAACAAGCTATGCCTATAGCAAGAAATTAGATAATATCATAACGCAAAATGGATTTTTCTTTTGGGCTACCAATAAAAGTGATAACTAAAAAATGAAGGAAAAAGATGAAAAAAGATTTATTAAAAAAAATAATAGAGTTATTTTTCACAGTTATATTTGTCTCTTTTTTTCTCTTTTCATCTTTATACTTACTCAAAGGTAATAGCGCATCCTTTATTCTTTCTGAAGAGATGGAAGAAAGATATGTTGAAGAATATTTAAAAGAAAGAGACTCGTCTTCTTTTTTTATTAGCTACATAAAAACATTATGCAATTTTTTTACTTTTAAGTGGGGAAAAAGCATAAGTGGAGAGTCTGTTGTATCAATAGTGAAGACTTCATTGCCTGTAACACTTTCTCTTTCTATTTACTCATTTGTTTTCTCGTTTCCTTTTTCTCTTTTCCTGTCGATTAAGGCTGTAAATAAAAAGGGAGGATTTTGTGATAGAATGCTTTCGCTTCTATCATCATTATTTTTAGCCTTTCCTTCATTTATTTCTTCCATTATTTTGATTCTAATCTTTTCATTAATATTTCATCTCTTTCCTGTTGCAGGATACTTTCCGTTTAGTAAGGGATTCTTTAATAATTTCAAATCATTATTTTTGCCATCCATTTCTCTTTCTTTTATCAGTTCATCTTTTATGATGAGAATTTTTAGAGAGGCACTTCGAGAGAGTAGTGAACAGCCATATATAACATACGAAAGGGCAAAAGGCGCAAAAGAAAAAACGATTGTTGAGAAATATGCACTTAAGCCAAGTTTAGGAATAATAATTCCAGCTCTAAGTCAGTCTCTAATTTCTTTTTTCTCCTCCTCAGTGATTGTTGAAAATGTTTTTGCACTTCCTGGACTAGGACGAGCGTTAGTAAAGAGTTCTTTAGAGCGAGACTACAGTGTTAGCTTTACACTTGTTATGATTATCGTTCTATTCATTTCATTTCTCCTCTTTCTCTCTTCCTTTTTTGTTAATCAAATTGATACAAGGAGGGTAGATGAATGAAGAAAATTAAGATTGGATTTCTTATATTAACTTTTCTTGTTGTATTATCTTTCTTATTTATGGGGAAAGGCGAGATAAACACAGATCTTTCTCTATCTCTTCCTTCTCTTTCTCATCCTTTTGGTTTTGATAGTTTAGGTAGAGATCTTTTAGCAAGGGGATCATATGCTCTTCTTGTTTCACTTTCTATTGGTTTAGTAAGTATATCTCTTTCTCTCTTTTTTGCCATTATTTTGCTTGCAATGAGAAGAAGAGGCTCTTTACTTGGATATTTATCTTCTTCATTTTCTCGTTCAATTAAGACAATTCCGTCTCTTGTTCTTGCTTTGTTTTTCTATTCTATTGGCTTAAAGGGAAGAGTGATGCTAATAACAACGCTTGCTCTTTCTTCTTCCTGTAGCCTTTCTCTTTTCTTATATCCTCTTGTGAAGAAGACAGAGAAGGAAGATTACATTTTAGCAGCAAGGGCATTGGGACTAAGTAATACAACTATTTATTTTAAATACATTATTCCTTCTATTTGGCCTTATTTGAGGGAGGAACTCACATCGTCGGTTATCTACAATATTTTAACAGAGTCTTCTCTTTCTTTTCTGTGCGTGGGACTCGATAGTTCAATACCAACCCTTGGCCGCATATTGGCAGACGGAAGGGCTGTTATTCTCACGTACCCTCATGTTGTTTTGTTTCCTTCATTGCTACTTGTCTTACTAGTTTCTTCTATTATGCTAATCAATAGAGGTTTCTCAGAGCTTAATTCTTCCCTTTATTGAACGCGATAAAGTTGTTTTATCGACATAGCCCAAGTCTCCGCCAATAGGGATTCCTGAAGCCAAGCGAGTAAGATTAACAGGATATTGAGACAATAAATTCTTTATATAAAGAGCTGTTGTGTCACCTTCTTCAGTTGGGTTTGTTGCAATAATTATTTCTTTAAAAGAGCCATCTTTGACTCTTGAAACAAGCTCATTGAATCTCAAAGAGTTTGGTCCTATTCCTTCTATAGGATTAATAGCTCCACCAAGCACATGAAATAGTCCGTTATAAATACCTAAAGAAGATAGAGAGACGACATCTTGAGCCTCTTCAACTATGCACAACAAGCTTTTGTCTCTTCTTTCATCGTCGCAATATGGGCAACTATCACCCTCCATGTACGATCCACAAATTGGGCATGGATGTATCTTATCTTGAAGAGTAGATATAGCTTCTCCAAGTTTAGTGTTATAGCTTTTATCTGTTTTTATAAGGTAGTAGGCTAATCGAGTAGCTGACTTATCTCCCATCCCTGGAAGTTTTTTTATTAGTCTTATTAATTCATCTAGGCTTGTCATATTTATAGTTGTATACCCAATTCTTGTAAGCTTTTTCTTCCCTCTTCTTCCTTTCTTTGCTGCATCTTATCATTAGCATCATTGAAAGCAGACGCTACTAGAGTTTCTATCATAGATTTGTTTTCAGGAGCTAGCATTACATCATTGATTTCAATTTTTTCAACTCTATTGAGGCCATTAATAGTTACTTCTACCATTCCTGCTCCTGCTCTACCAGTTACAGTAATGCTTTTAAGTCTTTCAGACATCTTCTTCATCTGGCTCTCCATCATCGGTTTCTGTTGAGCCAAATTCTTCATCATTTGAGCTAGTTCTATTGGATTCATTATTTTCTTCTATCTCCTGTTTCTCTATTATTGGTTCTTTTATCTCTTCTTTTATGTAATTAATTTTTCCACCAAAGATTACCTTGAGGCTCTCCATCTTCTCAGAGGCTTTTTCCCTTACCACAGGTGCATTGTAAACAATCTTGATTGGCTTCTTTATACCTAGAGTCTTTTCAAGTGCAATTTCAAGTTCCTTTCGATTATTGTTTAATAGGTCTCTAACAAGTACTGTTTTAACGGTGAAAAGAACCCATTCTCCATTTTTTGAAATCTCGATTTGGTTTAAATACGGATTTAAAATCGCTTTTGCATTAGTACTTAAATTCTCTTTTATCTCAGGAATAAGAGAAGAGTCTATTTCTTTTTCTTCTCTTTCTTGCTCTGCTTCTGTATAAGCTAATGGAAGAGGAGAGCTTTCTTTCTCTTCGACCTTTACTTCTTCTTTCTTAATAGTCTCTCTATTTGATGTTTCAACTATTCTATCTGCTTTTTTTTTAACGACAACAGAACCTTCAATTATTCCTTTCTTCATATCTTCAAGCTTTGATACAAGAGTCTCAGGAGAAACTAGGGACGGAAGAGAAGAAAGCCTAGAGACAAGAAGTTCTAGTTCAAACTGAGGTGAAAGCGTGTAGCGAAGATCTCTGTAGAGGTTCATAAAAGCTCTAAGTGCAGCCTCTATTTGTTCTTTTGAAAGAAGAGAAACAATATCGAGTGGAATCTCATTTTCTTCAACACCAAGAAGAGAAGAGCGACGTACGCCATTCTTGTAAAGAAGGAGAGATCTAAAGAAGTCTGCACCATCTTTTGTGATTTGTTCTGTAGAAACGCCACTTGATAAGAGAGCTGAAATTTCTTCCAATGCCATTTTTGAGTCATTGAAGAGAGATGCAGAAACAATCTCTTTAATTTTATCAAATCCAGCTAAGTTTAGTCTCTCTCTAATCTTTTGGAGTGTAATGTGGTCAGATGAAAATGATGCAACTTGGTCAAACAGTGTGTATGCATCTCGCATACTGCCAGTTGCTTCTTTGCTAATCCAAAAGAGGGCATCTTCATCTGCTTTAATATGTAGTTCATCTGCCGCTTCTTTTAATAATGCTTGTATCTTTTCCTGAGGAATGAGTTGGAAGCGGAATACTTGGCAACGTGATTTGATAGTTGCAGGAACCTTCTGTAATTCAGTTGTTGCAAAGATGAATATAATATACTCAGGGGGCTCTTCTATTGTCTTTAGTAGCGCGTTGAATGCTGAGTTTGATAGCATATGGACTTCGTCTATAATGTAGATTTTAAATCTTGAAGACTGAGGAGGAAACAATACCTCTTCCTTAATTGTTCTTATATCATTAACAGATGTATTTGAAGCACCATCGATTTCGATGACATCAATACTTGTTCCTTGCGCTATTTCTCTACAAGAAGAACAAACTCCACAAGGATGAGCACTCATTCCTTTTTGGCAGTTTAAAGCTTTAGCAAGAAGACGAGCAGAGCTAGTTTTTCCAACACCTCTTGGCCCAGCAAAGAGGTAAGCATGAGCAATTCTATTTTCTTTTATTGCATTCTCTAATGTTGAAACTACAAACTCTTGTCCAACGAGTTTATCAAAATCTTGAGGTCGTTTTCTTGTCGCTGTTACTTCGTATGCCATGGTTTAATAATAACATTAAAGAATTTGCTAGGCTATCTCCTAAAAAGAAAAATCAAAGTTCTCTATTAAGAAGGGAAGCAACAGTAATCGAAGAGAAGTACTCCATATTTCTTTTATAGAGTTCTGTCCACATTGGCAATGTTGGGCAATTAGCTTGCCTTGTGCAACTATTCTTTTCAGAACAAAGACATTGCACGGGAGCTAGGCTTTCTTCTGTCAAAGAAAGGATATCTGAAACAAGGATATCCTCTTTTTTCTTTTTTAGCCTATAGCCCCCGTCTTTACCTCTAACACTTTCAATTATGTTGTTTTGAACTAAAATCTTCGCAATTTTCTCTAAGTATTTGAGAGAAATCTCTTCTTCATTTGCAATATCAGAAAGAGAGGAGAGCTCTTTCTCTCCTCTTTTAGAAAGTGCAATTAAAAATCTAAGAGCATATCGCCCTTTTGTTGAAATCATCATGCTTCTTTAAATAATGGAGTAGATAAATATCTGTCTCCGCCGTCTGGAAGAATCGCAACAATAGTCTTACCTTTGTTTTCATCTTTCTTCGCTTCTTCTACAGCCTTCCATAGAGCTGCACCAGAGCTGATACCAACGAGAATACCTTCTTTCCTTCCCATTTCACGAGCCCAGAAATAAGCATCTTCTTCTTTTGCTGTTGCTACTTCGTTATAAATATGAGTATCGAGAGTTGCAGGAACAAAGCCAGCACCAATACCCTGTATACCATGAGGTCCAGAAACACCTTTTGTTAGAACAGGTGATTTCTCTGGTTCAATTCCGATTATCTTAATGTTAGGATTCTTCTCTTTTAGATATTTTCCTGTACCACTGATAGTTCCGCCTGTTCCAATACCTGAGATAAAGATATCTACGCTATGGTCACTATCGTTCCAAATTTCAGGCCCTGTTGTCTCTTCATGCGCGAGAGGATTGCTAGGATTTGTGAACTGACTAGGAATGAAAGAATCCTTAATCTCTTTTTGAAGACTTTCTGCCTTCTCTATAGCTCCTTTCATACCCTTCTTTCCTTCTGTAAGAACAAGTTCAGCCCCGTAAGCTTTCATGAGAAGTCTTCTCTCTTCACTCATTGTTTCAGGCATAACAATAATAACTCTGTAGCCCTTGCTTGTGCCAATTGATGCTAGTCCAATTCCAGTGTTTCCACTTGTTGGTTCAATAATGACACCACCTTTTTTTAGCTTGCCTGCCTTTTCTGCATCTTCAATCATTCTCTTTGCGATTCTATCTTTGATGCTTCCTGTAAGGTTAAAGTATTCAAGCTTTACCAATACTCTTGCTTTTAAGCCATGTAGCTTTTCAATGTTAGATACCTCATAGAGTGGGGTATTGCCAATAAGTTCTCCTGCATTTTTGTAGATACGAGACATTTTTTTCTCCTATTTCCTACTGCTTTGGTAGGAATTTAGAGAAATATACTTTCTTTCCACTTTTTTTGTCAACAGGAAAAATAAAAAAGCAGCAAATAGTCTTGGTCACATGAATATTCCTCTTACCGTTGCTACATTCCTGTCCTGGCGGGGTTGGGAGGCATTCATTGCCTAGTATCTGCTGCCACTATATTTTTAACTTTTTTTATTGATGAAGTAAAGAGGCTTAGAAAAAGACATTTGTTATAAATATCTCTAAGCCAATAAGAATAAGAACAACTCCTCCAATGATTGTTGCTCTACTTTCAAGTTTTTCTCCAGCCTTCTTTCCTAGCCAAACACCAAAAAGACAGATGAAGAATGTTACAACGCCGATAATTAGAGAAGATAATACTGCTTCGGCAGCATTATATTCAGAAATTGCAAAGCCAACAGAAAGCGCATCTATGCTTGTTGCGACTGCTTGAACAAGAAGTGCTTTTAAAGAAAGAAGCTCTGCTTTTTCTATCTCTTCCTTATCGTTATTTCGTGCTTCTAAAAGCATCTTTATTCCAATGCACAATAAAAGCGCGAGGGCTATATAAGGAATAAAGCGTTGAAAGAATGTGAAGTAAGAAGATATTGTGTGAACACATATCCACCCTATAAGTGGCATTGCAATCTGAAAAATAGCAAAGGTTAATGCAATCATTACCTTTTTATTCTTCTTCATATTAGGTTCTGCAATTGCATCAGCAATTGAAACGCTAAAGGCATCTACAGCGAGTCCTACACCAAGCAGAATACTGTTTAAAACTAAAAATCCCCAGTCCATGTTTTCCTTATTTGTCCTGTTTATTTTTTTCTGAAAAGATACAGTAAGAGACCATACCAATTTCAGTATGAGTCTCGGAATTATGACAGGCCAGGATTTCTCCAGTATGTTGACAAGTCCGCTATGCGCTCCTACTCCCTCGAAGAGAAAAAGTAACAAAATAAGTAAAAATAGTCTAGTTTTTTCAACTATTGACGTGAAACTACTTTTATTAAATTGAAGAAAAATGCATAAATAAGGAGTAAAAAGGAAAATAAAATGAAGAGAATAGAGGACTACTTAAGATCAATACCTGATTTTCCTAAGAAGGGAATTATATTTAGAGATATGACAAAAGCTCTTAACGACAAAGATGGGCTTAAGTTAGTTATTGATTCTCTTCAAGACCTAGTAAAGGATGTTGACTTCAACATAATTGGAGGGATTGAATCAAGAGGCTTTATTCTTGGTATGCCTATGGCTTACAACATGAATAAGGCATTTCTTCCTGTAAGAAAGAAGGGCAAGCTTCCTGTTCCAACTATTGAAGAGAGTTACGATCTTGAATATGGTTCTGCGACTATCGAAATAGATAAGACAGCCATAAAGAAAGGAGATAAAGTAGTCCTTGTTGATGATATCATCGCAACAGGTGGCACAATGAAAGCTGCAACTAAGCTTGTTGAGCGCCTTGGGGGTGAAGTTGTTGCCATTGTCTTCTTAATGGAGTTAGTTGACTTAAAAGGAAGAGAGGCACTTGAACCTTATCCTGTATACTCAGTTGTGAAATACGAAGGTGAGTGATAAATACAACCTTGTTTGTTGGACTTTGTTTTAGCAAGGTCCATTTTTTTAGTCGTAAAAAAATATCTTTGACATCTCTGTGAGTAAAACACTAATATATTAGTATGTTACTTTATGGGAGAATATAATATGAAAATGACCCTCAGATGGTATGGATCAAAGTTTGATTCTGTTACCCTTAAACAAATTAGACAAATTCCTGGAGTTAATGGTGTTATTACAACTCTTTATGATATTCCTGCTGGAGAAGTATGGCCTAGAGAAAGAGTAAAAGCTATAAAGAAAGAAGTTGAAGATGCTGGATTAAAGATAGAAGGTATAGAGAGTGTAAATGTCTCTGATGCAATAAAGATAGGTTCAGCAAAGAGAGATGAGCACATTGAAAACTATATTGCGTCTCTTACTGCCCTTGGCGAAGAGGGAATAGATTTAGTTTGTTACAATTTTATGCCAGTCTTTGATTGGACTCGAACAGATTTAGCAAAGATGAGACCAGATGGATCAACAGTCCTTGCTTATGACCAAAAGGTTGTAGATACAATCAATCCACAAACTTTCTTTGATCAGACAACAGAAAATAGCAATGGTTTTGTTATGCCTGGTTGGGAGCCAGAGAGACTTAGTAAAGTAAAGACACTCTTTGAAGAATACAAGAGTGTTGATAAAGAAAAGCTTTTTAATAATTTAGTCTATTTCTTAAAGGCAATTGGCCCTGTTTGTAAAAAGTATGGAATTAAGATGGCTATTCACCCAGATGATCCGGCTTGGCCTGTATTTGGGTTACCAAGAATCATCACAGGAGAAGAATCGATTCTCAAATTATTTAAGGCCGTTGACGAAACATACAATGGATTAACATTTTGCATGGGTTCTCTTGGAACAAATTTAAAGAATAATTTACCTCATATCATTCGCTCTTGTAAGGGAAGAATTCACTTCGCTCATGTAAGAAATCTTCATCATTTTAGTCCTGGTGTATTTGAAGAAGCTGCACATCTATCTAGTGACGGTTCTTTTGATATGTATGAAGCTGTTAAAGCTCTTCATGATATTGGCTTTGATGGTCCTATAAGACCTGATCATGGAAGAACAATTTGGGGTGAAAAGTGTATGCCTGGCTATGGCTTATATGATAGAGCCCTTGGTGCAGAGTATATACTTGGCCTTTGGGAAGCAATTGATAAGAGTGAGAAGAGGGGTGTATGAGCAAAGATAAGAAGGAGGATGTTTACGACAGCCTGAGAGAAAAGATAACAACACTTTCGCTTTATCCTGGACAGGAACTAAATGTGGAAGAGTTATGTTCTCTTTTTAAGGTTTCACGTTCTCCTCTTAGAGATGCTCTCCTTCGCTTGGAAAGAGATCGCCTTGTTGATATCTTTCCACAAAGGGGAACGAGAGTCTCATATTTGGATGAAGATATAATTGAAGAAGAGCGCTACATGCGTAAATGTATGGAGCTAGGTGCTCTAAAGCGTGCTCTTAGCAAAGAGAGAAGTGACAAAGAAAAGGAAGCTTTTGTATCAAAGCTTGAGAGCATTCTCTTAATGCAAAAGGCATATATTCTAGAAGACAACTTTTCTTCATTTTATACGTCTGACGATGAGTTGCATCATCTCTTCTATAGTGAAGCAGGACTTTTAAATGTCTGGAAGATAATTAGTGCTCATACAGGTAATGATAAGAGAATAAGGATTCTCTCTTTTTCTGATAAAACTATTGTTTCTTCTGTCTTAGACGAACATAAAGCCATCGTTGATGCTATTAAAGAAGGAAAAAATGATCTAGCTGTAGAGTTAGATGAAAAGCATTTAGCAAAAGTAAATAAAGAGATGAAAGAGTTAAAAATGCTCTTTCCTTCTTATTTTATATAAGGAAGTTGTTATGGAATTAAGTATTAAAGATTTAGCTTTAATAAAGAAAGAGAACAAGGCAAAAGTCTTTTCTTTCAATAGAGAAGAAGTTATTGAGAATACAAAGAAAAATCCTGAATGGATTCATTTCGGAGCTGGAAATATCTTCAGAATTTTTCCTGCTGCTCTTTGCCAGATTCTTTTAAACAAAGGTTTAATGAATACAGGTATTGTGGTTGCAGAAGGCTTTGATGAAGAGATTGTTGATAGAATATACGATAAGTATGACAACTTAACTCTTGCTATAACTCTAAAAGCCGATGGCTCAGTAGATAAAGAAGTTATAGGCTCTGTTTGTGAAGCTTTAGTTGTAGATAGAGCAAGAGATTCTTGGAAAAGACTTGAAGAGGTATTTACAAGTAAAAGCTTAAAGATGGTTTCCTTCACAATAACAGAGAAAGGTTATGCAACGAAAAATAATAGTGGCAATCTGCTTCCGGGATACGAAGAAGATTTTAAGAAGGATATAAAAGAAGGAAAGATGCTCTTAAGTAAGCTTGTCTACTTTTTGTATTTGCGTTATCAGAATGGGAAAGCTCCTCTTGCTTTTGTTAGTATGGATAATTGTTCTCACAACGGAGAAAAACTTAGAGATGCAATTCTTCTAATTAGTAAGGCCTATGTCGACAATGGGTCATTAGATGCTAGCTTTATTTCATATCTAGAAGATGAAAGAAAGGTCAGTTTTCCATGGTCAATGATAGATAAGATTACGCCTCGACCAGATTCATCTGTCTTTGAAACATTACAGAAAGAGGGTTGGGAAAATATGGACCCAATTATTACTGCAAAGCATACATATATTGCCCCATATGTTAATGCCGAAGAGACTCAATACCTTGTAATAGAAGATAGATTCCCTAATGGAAGACCTAAATTGGAAGAGAGTGGCGTCTATTTTACAGATAGAGAAACTGTAAATAAAACAGAGAGAATGAAGGTTACAACATGTCTAAATCCTCTTCATACAGCACTTGCTCTCTCTGGATGTATCTTGTCATATACAAAGATTAATGAAGAGATGAAGGACGAGGATCTTGTGAAGATGATAAAGAGACTGGGCTATATAGAGGGCTTACCTGTTGTAACAGACCCAAAGATTATTAATCCTAAGAAGTTCATTGATGAGGTAATTAATATTCGTCTCCCTAATCCTTTTATGCCAGATACTCCTCAGCGTATTGCAACAGATAGTTCTCAGAAGCTTTCAATTAGATTTGGTGAAACTATAAAAGCCTATCTAGAAAAGGATCCAGAAGAGATTGAGAAGTTAAGAGTAGTACCTCTTGTCTTTGCTTTATTTATGCGTTATTTGCTCGCCATCGATGATAGTGGAAGACCATTTGAATTATCTCCAGATCCTATGAAAGATGAGCTAAGAGAGAATCTTCGTGGCATTACAGTTGGTAAGCCTTTAACTGAAGAAGAGGAAAAGAACATACACGCTCTTCTTTCTTCTGAAAAGATATTTGGCTTAGATATAACAAAAACTGCGTTATATGAAAAAGTACTTTCATATTTTAAAACGATGATTTCTTCTTTTGGCGGCACAAGAAAAGCTATAGAGAAGGCAATCGAAGATTAATTCTTTTAATCATATAAAATCACGTTAGGGCACATAGAGAAAGGTAGCTTCTCAATGTGCTTTTTCTATAACTTGAAGC
Source organism: Spirochaetales bacterium UBA4629 (assembly GCA_002406055.1). Lineage (GTDB taxonomy): Bacteria > Spirochaetota > Spirochaetia > Sphaerochaetales > Sphaerochaetaceae > Ornithospirochaeta. The sequence continues at coordinate 73 of DHMZ01000096.1, read as the reverse complement.
CAGAGTATTCCATCTAAAATCTTAAGATTTAGATGGAGATGAATGGCGAGTTTTTTAAATAATAATATTTTTG
>DHMZ01000050.1:6410-9348 GCA_002406055.1 Spirochaetales bacterium UBA4629 | reverse complement strand
GAAAAAAATATTTAAAAAAAGTTTGACAGCAGCAATTTCTAGTGTTACGGTAAGTTTGTTCAGTGGAAAAACTAATTAAAGGGAGATAGCGATGCCAGCAAATAATAATTTGTTTCAACGAAATGCTAATATTTCGATGATTGCGCAGTTAATCTGGCGTCAAAATGGACTCTCACGTGTTGATATCTCTAGACAATTAAAGCTGAACAAATCTACAGTAAGCAATATTATTTCTGCACTTTTATCTGCGGGGCTAGTTAATGAAGGGGAGCATAAGGATTCGTGTGCTCTTGGCGGACGAAAGCCAATTGAGCTGACAATTAATAAGAACTTTGGTTGTGTTTTTGGCTTTGATTTACAGCCTTCACATTATCGTTCTGTTATTGTCAGTGTTGATGGTTCTATTCTTTGGGAGAATAAAGGCACTAAGAAACAACTTTCCTTTGAGAACTTTATTACATCCGTAATTGATGAAGCTTTTGAAGCACATAGGAAGATAAATATTCCAGTTCTTGCACTTTCCTTTTCTCTTCCTGGTCAGATTAATTCTGAAAAAGGTATAATTGACTACTCATATCCTTTTAGATTGAGTGACTACAATTTTAGAGGATTTGTTAAGAGTAGATATAACTTTCCTGTTTATTTAGATAATGATGCTAATTGTGCAGCTTACTTAGATCTTCATTCTACTTTAGGGCAAAACTTCTCATCAGATTCTCTATCTGTTGTTGCAGATTTTCATGAAGAAGCAAAGAAAAATGATTACGTTGCCGGAATCGGAACAGGTATGGGCGTAATAATAGACGGTAAAGTTTATAAAGGTGCTCATAACTCAGCAGGTGAGTTCTGTTCTCTTTCTTGGTCTAGTAAAGATAGCAACCAGTCAGGTTTAAGCTTAGAAACACTTAAAAAGACAATTGATGATAAAGAAAGCTTGAGACTGTGGATAAAAGATACATTCTTATCATTAGTTCCACTTTGTTCGGTAATGGATTTTTCTAAAGTTATTCTCCACGGTAATCCATTTAGTGATGAAGAATGGGTCAAGAAAGTATTAGAAGATGAGGTTCCGTCATTTATTGGAATCTTGAAAAAAACTAATTGTGATTTACTCTTTAATTCTGGGGATGAATTAGTATCTGCAAAGGGTGCAGCGCTAATGTATTTACATGATTTATATTCCATTCCAGATTTAGAAAATAATAGTAATGAGAAATGGAGTTGGGATGAGGTAATGGAATTCTCTCAAAAGCAAAGAAGAGAAAATGGAGGGGAGAGATGAAGAATACAGGAATAAAGTCTTTGTCTAGTAGAAAAGAAGAGAAGGTAGCATATTGGTCACTTGTTCTTCCAGGTTTTTTAATCTACGTGTTTGTAATGGCCTTTCCTACGATATTTGCTCTTTTTTTGAGTATTACAAATTACAAGGGCGGAGCATTATTTGGACCAAAAAGAAGGCATTTTGACATAGTAGGCTTTGAGTACTATGCAAAGATGTTTAGCGACAAGTATTTTTGGCTTGCACTAAAAAATAATATGTGGATTACTTTCATTTCCGTATTTGGTCAGATTCCACTTGGATTTTTTATGGCTTATCTGATTTTCAGGGGCATGATTAAAGGGAAGGATTTCTTCCAAACAGTAATCTATCTTCCTTGTGTTATTTCAACAGTTGTTATTGGTAGGCTTTGGAAAGCTATTACGGCACCAAATGGAGCTCTTCCAGATATCATAAGACTATTTAACCCAACATATAATCCGTCTAATAGTACACGTCCTATGATTCCTGTTTTATTGGTTATTCTTTGGATGTATACAGGAACATATCTAATTATCTTCCTTGCTAACATGCAAAAGATAGATACCTCTGTTATTGAAGCTGCAAAGATTGATGGTGCAACAGAATTCCAAGCTCTAAGATATATAATTCTTCCTGCTTTGAGCGGAGTAATTGTAACATCTGCTATTCTTGCTATTTCAGGTTCTCTTAAGAGCTTTGATTTAATCTATGTTATGACAAGTGGTGGTCCAGCAAAGCAGACATATGTACTCTCTATCTATATGTATGACACTGCATTTAAAGGAGCCCCAAATTATCCATTAGCTAATGCTGTATCAATTGTAATGTGTATTATTTCTTTCGCTCTTATTGGTGTAACAAAGTTTGTTGAGAAGAAATTTGGAGGACAGGAATAATGAGTACTCATATTAAAGATAATGAATCTCTTGGAAGAACAGTTGGAATGGTTTTTACATACGTCATTCTCATACTATTTGCAATTCTTGCTATAGCTCCAATTCTTTGGCTTATCATGAGCTCTTTTAAGACAAGCCAGAGTTACCAGTTAGATAGATTAGGTTTTCCTCATGAATTTTTCTGGCAAAACTATAGAGATGCTTGGATTAGGGGACACTTTGGTACATTTATTATCAACAGCATTATATATACATTTGTTACTGTCGTTGCTGTTCTTTTATTAGGTATGATGAGTGGATTTGCATTTGCAAAGATAAGAATGCGCTGTACTAAAGTTCTTTATGGCTCATATATAGTTGGTATTTTAATGACGCTCCAGTCAATTATGATTCCATTATTTATTGTAATAAACCAAGTTGGTTTATATGATACAAAGCTTGGTGTTTTAATTCCATATATAGGAATTGGGCTTCCAATGGGTGTATATCTTTGCACTGAGTATATTAGAAGTATTCCAGATGCACTCGTTGAATCTGCTCGTATTGATGGCGCTTCATACATGAAGATTTTCCTTTCAATTGTTGTTCCTATGGCAAAACCTGTTGCAACAACACTTGCGATTTTAACTGTTAGTGGAACTTGGAATGAATTCATGTTGATTAACATGCTTACATCAAGCACGAAAAATAAATCTTTACCAGTAGGTATTCAGTCTTTTGCTGGCTCATTATCTACAGATTA
>DHMZ01000050.1:0-6253 GCA_002406055.1 Spirochaetales bacterium UBA4629 | reverse complement strand
GGGATTTTTGGCTTAAGCCATTAAATAAAAAACGGATGGAGGCATTTTTAGCCTTACTCAGATTTTTCATCAAAAGGAGGAAAAGATGAAAAAGTTAACAGTTCTTCTTGTTTTAGCACTTGTTGCTACTCTCGTTTTTGCTCAGGGATCAACTGAAGCAAATTCAGGCAAGACTACTATCAGAGTTTTGAACTACATTGATATGTCAGAACCTAATAGTGCAAATGAAATTGAACAGATTTGGAATAAGTTCTCAGAACTTCACCCAGAAATTGAAGTAATCAGAGAAGATTTATTCAACGAACCATTCCATCAGAAGGTTGAAGCTTATGCTGCACAGGGAAATCTCCCAGATGTTATGTATGCTTGGCCAAGTGGAAGAAGCTCTACATTACATACAGAGCACCTCTTAAAGGATTTAACTCCTTTCTTAGAGAAGGATGGACTAGCTGATGATTATAGTGCTGTTGCTCTTGCTCCACAGCTTGGCGGTTACCTAGGTGAACTTCCAAACGGAATCACAGCAACATCTATGATGTTCGTTAATACTAAGGTTCTAAGAGAAAACGGACTTGAAATGCCAAAGACATATGATGACTTAAAGGCAATGGTTCCTGTTCTTAATGCAAAGGGAATCGAAGTTATTAAGATGGATTGTATGGATGGTTGGGTAATGCAGTCTTGTCTCTTCTCTCTCATCTGTGGAAGATTTGGTGGCGCTGATTGGAATGAAAGACTTGCTAGTGGCGAAATTGATTTCGAAGATGAATGGTTTATGAAAGCTCTCGAAACAGTTGATAATCTCTACAAAGATGGAATCATCAATAGAAATACTCTTTCTATCTCTTATGGTTCTGGTCGTGGTGATTTTGCTAATGGAAAGTCAGCTTTCTACATCGATGGTGACTGGGCATGTGCATCATTCCAGACAGACGTAACAACAGGTCAGGCTCTCTTCTCTCCTGCTTCTCAGGAAACAGATGTTGAGTTAATTAATTTCCCAGCTCTTGATGGTGAAGTTGTTCATAATTCTAACTCTTCTGTTGTTGGTACAGGTTGGGCTATGTCAGCTGACATTCCTAGTGGAAGTGCTGAAGAAGCTGCTGCTTGGGAACTCATTAAGTTCTTGGAAGGCGAATATGCTCAGACATGGAGACTTACAACTGGTGCTGCATTCCCATCACTAACAACTATCGATGTAAGTAAGGTTTGTGAAGAAAACAATCTTGAGCCACTTGTTGCAAAGAGAGCTGCTTGGTACAACAGAATTGAAGTTGCTACTCCAGTTATCGATGGTGTTCTTGATCCAGCTGTTTATGAAGTTATCAACACTGTTCTTGCTGAAATCGGTCTTGGTTCAACAACTCCAGCAGAAGCTGCTAAGACAGTTAACGAAGCATGGCATGCATATATTGGTAAGTAATCTACTTGTGTAGTATTATGGGGCGGGTCTAATTTGGCCCGCCTTTCTAATCGGGAGAAAAGCAATGATAAACTATGTTGATAGAGTTCTTGTTCCTACTATAAAAAGTAGAGATGTAAAGATTGAAAAATTAATAAAAAGACCTAAAGATATTGTCATTAATAGAGAATCTTCTTTAAATAGAATAAAAATATCTTTTGATAAAATAGAGATAGAGGTAAAAGGTGAAGAAGAAGCCAATCAAGCTATGAGGTATCTAGATCAGCTTGAGGCTCAATATGATTCATTTCTTCCAATTTGTGAATTTGAATTTTATAGTCCTATGTTTGGTTACAGGGGCTTTATGATAGATACAGTCAGAGAATTCTTCTCTGTAAAAGAACTAAAGAGAATTATTTATGCATTTTCTCTTGTTGGCTATAACTATTTTCATTTCCATCTAACAGACGACCAAGGATGGCGATTTGCTGTTCCAGGATATGATAAGCTAGAAACTATTTCATCTAAGCGCTTTAGATATGAAAATGATGACCTTAATCATGTTGTTAGCGGCTTTTATACTACCGATGATTTGAAAGAAATAGAAGCTTACTGCTTGGCACTAGGCATAACAGTTATACCTGAAATAGAGACTCCTGGACATGCCGAGGCGCTCCTTGCATCATATCCCGAGTTTGGTTGTACTGGTGAAGTTATTCCTGTTCAAGCAAACTATGGTGTTTTTTCGAATGTTATGAACCCGGCTTCTTCTTCCTTGTGGGTTTTCTTGGATAAAGCGATAGAAACACTATCTTCTATTTTTCATGGCCCGTTTATTCATATAGGGGGAGATGAATGTCCTCATGAACAGTGGGAGAAAAACCAAGAGTGTTTAGCTTTGATGAAAGAGAACAATATTACTAATGTTGATGATTTGCAAGGTTTGTTTACGTCAAAAATGTCACATCTTGTTTCTTCCTATGGAAAGAGGGCAATTGGTTGGGATGAAGTAGTAGATGCTAAAGGTGTAGATAAAAAAGTTGTTGTTATGTCATGGCGTGGTTTAGAAGGTGCTAGAAAGGCAACAAGAATGGGCCATGAGGTGATACTTTGCCCTCAAACAGCAGGATGCTATCTTGATCGCTATCCATCAAATGATGATTGGGAAAAGGGTAATTTATCTATCGGAACTCCAAAGGATGCTTTTAATCTTGACATTTCGATGTTTGAACTACCAGAAGAGTATAGGAAGCTTATTCTTGGTGCCCAGTGCAATCTTTGGTGTGAGAAAATCGATAGTGGAAGAGAGGCCGAGATGATGCTCTTTCCTAGAGCATTTATTCTTGCAGAAAGCATGTGGCTTGGAGAAAAGAAAGATTGGGAAGTGATAAAAAGAAAGAGGAAAGCTCTCTATGATTTATGTTTCAATCTAAACCTAGTTTGCTCTCCTCTTAGGTGGGATTAACAAAGAATCTTTGAACTATCCCATAGTACAAGGTCTTCCTTTATTTTTTCTAATGGAAGGCCTTTTTCTTTGCTTTTTACTCTTATTTTCTTTTCTTCTCCGGGAAGAAGTCCAAAGTAGTTATCACTAAAGTGAGTATTTAAATGAGGTGTGTCTATAAGAGCAAAGAATGTAGGAGCAGGCGAAGAAAGCGTTACTACTAAACTGTCTTTATCTTCTTCGATTGAATTAATAGATAAACCTGATTTCTTAATTTTACTTTCATTTGGTTTTCCAAAAAGTAGGAATCTTTCTTCTTTATCTAGAGAGACAAAAACAAAAGCATCTTTTCTCTCTATAGTAAACGTTTCAATCTCTTTTACACTCTTACTTAATAGCTCTTCTCTATATTCTCTTCTTGCAATAATATTGCCGCTAGTATCTGAAATAGTAACAGTTATAGAAACTTTTTTGTTTGATAGGGTATCATTAATGGCTTTTATATAAACTTTATCATCTATTTTATATAAAAGTGGACATAGTGGAGCATAGAAATGCTTTATTGCATAATGTAGTGGTTTCCATCGCCCAGAGTATTCGATACTAGACCAAGAGGATACAGGCCAAACATCATTAAGTTGCCAAATAAGTGTCCCCATACAATATGGCATTAGACTACGCCAATAGGTGACTGCTGTCTCTATTGCTAGTGCCTGTTGTACTTGCGATAGATAGAGTCCATCCTCAAATTTTTTAGGTTCTTTAAAGAGTCTTTCAAATTCATTAATTATAATCTCGTTACCTCTGTCATTTTTTTGGTGATGAAGCATTGATGGGGAGAGAAGTGAGTATTCATCCTTTGGACAAAATGTTGAGACAGTATACGGAGAAGGAAATGATTGATAACCAAATTCTGAACAGAAACGTGGCTTTACACTATGATAGAAGTCAAAATCTTTTCCTTCATGCCATACAGACCAGAAGTGCATATCACCATTTTTGTCATTATGCCAATTGTCCGAATAATCGCCAGGTCCTGCACAAGGTGAGGATGGCCAGAATATTCTTGTTTTATCTTCTTCTTTGACGACTCGCTCTACAGTTCCATTGTTGAGTTTTTCATAATCTTTAAGATATCTCTCTTTATTTTTAATTGTCTCTTCATACCACCCTAATGCCCCCAAATCTTCATTATTGCCACACCAAAGGGCAATAGAAGTTCTACTTTTTAGCCTTCTAATTTGGTCTCTGAGTTCTTTTTCGACACTATTTAAGAACCATGATAGAGCTGGATAAGTTGAGCAAGCAAACATCAAGTCATGCCAAATAAGAATGCCATATTTGTCGCATGCATCGTAAAACTCTTCCTTTTCGTACCAACCTCCACCCCATACTCTGATAGCATTCATGTTGGCTGCTGTCATATCTTTTATTATGTTGCTATAGCGTTCTTTTGTCATACGAGAGACAAGAGCATCAAGAGGGATCCAATTAGAACCCTTTAAGAAGACATCTACACCATTAATGGAAACAGTAAGTTCTTTGCCACCATAGGTGATTTCGTTTTTAACCTTAAGTGTCCTAAAACCAATCTTTCTCTTTTTTTCGATATTCTCTACCTTTACTTTTGTTTCATATAAAGGTTGCTTGCCCATGCCATTTGGCCACCAAAGCTTTACACTTTCAAGAGGGACAGAAAGAGTGAAGGAATAGGTAAAATCACCTTTTTCTCTCTTATATTTAATTGTTTTTTCTTCTCCAAGGAGAGTTACATTTATCTCTCCTTTTCCTTTTTTTAAGCCAAATAGATAGACTTCATAGTCGAGAAACCATTCTTTTTCATCTTTTCTAAGAGTTACAGAAAAATCTTTAAAAAGTACTTCTTGTGTTAAGAAAATTACAGGTGGCTCATACAAACCTAGTGTCATAATGCATGGACCCCAATCCCACCCTGCATTGCATTGGGTTTTTCTTACTAGGTTTCTGTTTGGAGAACCATTAGGGTAGAGTGAGCAGGGAATAGGGTAAGGAAGATTCTTGCTTCTTTCTATTGCTTCTTTTTCACTAGAATGAAAGATAAATAGAATCTTATTGATGCCATTCTTTAGGTGTTTTGTAATATCTACATAGTAAATTTGGTGCTCATTATCGAAACTCTCTACAGAGACATTATTAATGTATAAAGTACAAATAGTATCTAATTTTTCTAGCTTTAAAAAAGCCTTTCTTTCATCATTTTTATAATTAAACTCTCTCTCTATTGACCATTCACCACGAGAGATAAAGAGAATATCCAACTCGTTTTTTGCATAATATGGGTCAGGAATTATGCTTTCTTTTATAAGTGCTGAGTGTAAGTCCCCTGGAATATTAATAGGATATTCGCTTCCTTTATTTATTTTAAAATCATTTTTCTCTATATCTAAACAAGTTGCTTTCCAACTTCCGCTAAGATTTATTTTGTTCATATTCTTTTTCCTCATAGGATAGTTTAAATGATGAATTACCTATGGAAAAGAACAAAAGAAGCTAACTAACGAAAATAAAGAAAACAGAGAAAGATAAAAAGAAGAATTGTAAGGTTTATTTATGATTTTTACACATGAGAGAGTTTCAATCTAAAGATAGAGGATTAAGCACAGTTTATAATATCTTTGCATTTACTAAATGATACCATTCTATTGTGCCATCTTTATATGGTTGAAACTCTCCAATAACAGTAATCTTTGTACCAAGCTCAGGATAATCATCTGGATATGAGAGACTTTCATCTAGTTCGAATTCTATTCCTTCTGCACAACAAAGAGTTGCATCTGAAATAACACAAGCATATGATATTGGCAAATCTAATATGACACCGTCTTCATCTACCCAACGATAGGTATTGAAAGTTCCTGTCATTTTCACTTTTTTCCCGTAATAGTCTTCTGGATAGAAATACAACATATTGTAAACTTCAGAGTAAACCATGGTACTACTGAGCACTGTTAGGTCTACATCTACTTTCTCAGAGAATGATGCTTTGCTAGAAGGTGTTACGTCTTCAGTTTTCTCTTTGTTGTCTTTTCTGCAAGTGCAAACGAATATCATTAAACATATAATTAGCAAAAGGTAAAAAATCTTTTTAATCATGCTTTGCCTCTTTTTATATTGCCAATAGCCCAACAAATCAAAAATGCTAAAATATTTACAACTACTATAGTGGAACCTACTGGTGTTCCCGCCAAAATTGAAATTAAAATACCTAGCGATGCACAACTTACAGATAGTGCTGCCGAGCAAATTGTTACAGAACGGAAATTCTGAAAAACGCGCATGGCTGATAATGCGGGGAAGATTAATAACGCTGAAATTAGCAATGATCCAACTAGATTCATTGCTAGAACGATGACAACAGCAATGATGAG
>DHMZ01000117.1:43773-43967 GCA_002406055.1 Spirochaetales bacterium UBA4629 | reverse complement strand
TTTTCTTTGACATTTTTAGGACTTCTAGCGTTTAAATAATAGGAGGAACTAAAATGCAAGAAGGTTCTATTAACTTAAAGAGAGAAATTAAAGATAGTATCTTCTCGTCTTTAGTAAAAGAGAAGAAGTATTTAAGAGAGGTATATCTATCTCTCTATCCAGAAGACAAGACTATTAAAGAGGAAGACATTAAG
>DHMZ01000117.1:23842-43727 GCA_002406055.1 Spirochaetales bacterium UBA4629 | reverse complement strand
TAATAAAGCTTGAGAATGTCTTTATTAATGGTATGTACAATGACTTAAGCTTCAAAGTTCGAGATAAACTAATTATCTTCATGGAGTGTCAGTCAACTTGGAGTCCAAATATCCCCCTTAGACTTCTGTCGTACTTTACTCAATCATTTAGCAGAATTGAGAAAGGATATAAGAAGAATCAGTATAAGAACAGAAAAATAACAATACCTCTAACTAAGTTCTATGTTTTATATACAGGAGAAAGAGAGAATACACCACCTTATTTATATGCATTCTTTGAAGAAGACAATGACATAATGGCAAGAGTAAAGGTCTTAGATAGACATAATACAGTAGGTATACTAAAAGAAATCTGTCTTTTTTGTGAGTTGTATGATAAAAATGTAGATGAGTATGGGCGAGACGAAGAAGCGATTAAGAAGACACTAAAAGAGTGTGAGGAAAGAAAAATTCTCTCCGCTTTTATTAAAGAGCATTCAGACGAGGTTGAAGAAATAATGCGAAATATGAGTCAAGAAAAAAGAATAAAGGAATTTTTAGATTACTCAGTTAAAGAAAGTAGAAAGGAAGCATTAGAGGAAGGGAAAATAGAAGGAAGAGTGGAGGGGCGAGAAGAAGAAGCTTTGAGAACTATCGAAAAGATTAATAGACTCTCTATTTCTCCAGAAATAAAGGAAGAAATCTTAAAAGCTTTAAAGACTAAGTGAACTACTCGGTAATTGAATTACCGAGGATACCCGCTAGCTCTCCTAAAACTTGCTCTGTTACTTTTGTGCAGCAGAGCTAAATTCTATGATAGATGAAACTCTATTTTTCACCATAGTTGCAATTTATTTTTTCCAAAACAATAATATTCATATGAAAAAAGAGTTAGAGAAACTAGAAATAAAAGTAAGCTATCTTGAAGCCCAGAATGAAGAGCTAAATGAATGCGTAATAGACTTTGGAAAAAAACTTACCCAGATGATGACTCAAATGGAAGAGATGAAAAAGAAGATTAAGGATTTGATTGATATAACTGGAGAAGAGAGGGAAAGCAGAAAACCCCCTCATTATTAATCATTCTCCTGGTTCTAGTTTAATTACCTTGCCACAATTCCATAGTGTTGCTGCTTTCTGGATGGCAGATAGCCTCTCTTTTTCTGTTGCGTAAGCTACCTCGACAGTGTGGCAACCACAGTCCATGCATGAAATATAACAACACCAACCTTCTTCATCTTCTATGACAGCTGGTCCATCACATCGTGGACAATCTAATATTAGAATATCTTTTTCATCTTTCATTTTTCTTCTCCCATTGTGAAACTAAATGGAAGACCTCTTCTCTTTCACCATTCTCTTTTTCTTTGAAAATAGATGTAAAAAAAGCTTCCTCGGTTTCGTTTTTCTTCGTCGTTTCAACGAAGAGTTTGTCTTCAAAATGACATTGTTTTTTCCATTCTGTATCTATAAACGTTGGACGATAACTATCTAAGTAATCTGATGGGAAAGAGGAAAAAGTCCAATTAATATAACTAAGATTATTGATGTGTTTGTTGTAGTCGTAGTCATAATAATCAAACTTTATATCTTGTATTCCCAAACTCTGTGCTTTGTATTCTTCTTTTAGAGGAAATTTAGGAAAGTCTGGATTAAATTCTTTTTCTTTATCTTTAATAGGCTCTAGTCGCTCAGATATATAGCTAGGACGCTCAGGTCTTAATTTTACCATATCCATAATGACCCAAAGGCTTTCAGATGAAAAGAGTAGGGTGTTTGAGCTATCGTAAGCTCTAACTAAACGTGGGCAGTATAGTTTAAAGCCTTCTTGACACCAAGTCTCTGTTCTATACTCATCCATCCAAGATGCAAGCTTATTTATGGTCATGCGAGTTCTGAGTATCATCCAAGTTCGGCCCTCTTTGTCTAACATTTCCTTCAGTCCGACGCCTTTAAGAACTGCATGAACTCCAGCTTCCTCTTGAGATAAGCCAAAATACTTTACAGGCTTAACGGTATATGTTGAATCTGTATCTGTGCTTTGAAAATATGAACTATCTCTACCAATATTACTCTCATCTATGTAAAGCATTATTTTTCATTCCTATAAAAACGGAGAATCGACCTACCATATTTTCTTTCGTCACAGAGGACAAAAGAGCCAACTTTTTCTGGCCACAACTTTCTTTCTTCTAGTGGATAGTGGATTATGAAAAGGCCTTTATCTTTGACAATATCGGATGAAGCAACATCTTCTAAAAGCTTCACTTTTTCTTCCATAGGAAATGGTGGATCGCAATAAACAATGTCATATTTATATGGAGTTGAAAGAATAAAGCGTTTTGCATCAGAAACAAATAGTTTCTTGTCCTCTTCTACAAATGATAGATTCTTCTCAATAGTTGCTTTCTTTCCTCTGTCCATCTCTACAAGATGGATAGGGCTAGCTCCTCTAGATGCTGCCTCAATAGCAACACAGCCAGAGCCAGAAAATAGATCAAGGAAGCTACATCCTGTTAGATCTCCAAGAATAGAGAAGAGAGACTCTCTCATTCTATCCATTGCAGGTCTAATTACTCCAGGAGGACATGAGATAGTTCGTCTTACATACTTTCCACCAGTTATTCTCATCTTTATTCCTCAACCCAAAGACCAAGTGATGGTGCTATTTTTGTCATTCCAGCTATTGTTATTTCAATAAGAGTCTCAAGAGGAATATTTAGTTCTTCTGCTCCCTTTAGGATTATGTCTCTATTAACACCTGCAGCAAAGTTTTTGTTCGACCATTTCTTTTTTACAGATTTAACAGTTATTCCTTTCATTTTTTCTGGTCTCATTAAGGCTGTAGCCGTAACAAGACCTGTTAATTCATCGATAGCAAAAAGGAATTTCTCCATAAATTTCTCAGGTTTAACATCTGTGCATATAGACCAACCATGAGAACAAACAGAATGAATAAAACTATCATCAGCGCCAATCTCTTTCAGGAGAGAGACACATTTTTTGCAATGTTCTTGAGGGAACATTTCCCAATCAACATCATGCAAAAGGCCAACAAGTCCCCAATAATCAGCATCTTCATTAAATCTAGATGCACCTTCTCTCATCACACTCTCTACGCTGAGAGCATGATGCCACAAGCTTTCACTTTTATTATATTTGTGCCATAACTCAACGGCTTCATCTCTTGTAAACATAGCTCAATGTTATTTCTTTTAACTTTTTTTGTCAGTTACCTTCTCTTCTTTTATAGCTCTTCTAAGGTCTGCGTTATCTGCTTTAATGAGGCCCGGATCTTCTCTTAGAATCTTCTCTGCTTCATCTTTTGCTCTTGCAACAAGAATAGTGTCTTCTGTTAAAGATGCAAATTTAAGTTTTAAGAAGCCAGATTGTTTGTTACCGCTTATCTCTCCTGGTCCTCTTATGAGAAGGTCTTTTTCTGCTAGAACGAAACCATCATTGGTCTCTTTCATTGTGCTTAGTCTTTCTTTTGCTTCTGGACTTAGAGAAGAATCAAAGACTAGAAAGCAATAAGATTGAAGAGATGATCTTCCAACTCTTCCTCTTAGCTGATGGAGTGCCGCAAGCCCAAAGCGATCTGCATGCTCAATTACCATGCATGTTGCATTTGGTATATCTATGCCAACTTCAACAACACTTGTTGCAACAAGATATGTTATTTTGCCTGCTCTAAAATCATTTAGAATTCTCATCTTTTCATCTTCACTAAGACGCGAGTGTATAAAAGCAGAAGGGACGAAAGGATACTGTTTTTGTAAAAAGCTATACATGCTCATTACATCTCTTAAGTCACTTTCTCCTTCATCATCAATACGAGGATAGACAAAATAGGCTTGGTGTCCTCTTTCAAATTCGACATTGATGGATGAATACATTTTTTCCCTGCTATTTGGGCCAACGGTATATGTAATGATTTTCTTTCTACCGTTAGGCATTGTCTTTATTGTAGAAATATCTAAATCTGCATAGAGAGTAAGAGCAAGAGTACGAGGAATTGGTGTTGCTGTCATCGATAATAGATGGGGGTTTTCTCCCTTTTTTTGCAAGGACTCTCGCTGCCCAACACCAAAGCGATGTTGCTCGTCTATTATTACATATTTTAGATTTTTGAAATTAACATCATTAGAGAACAGAGCATGTGTTCCGATAGCCAAATCTATTTCACCATTTTTTAGATGCGAAAGGAGAAGTTGTCTATTTTTGCCCTTAACGTCGCCTGTAATAAATGAGATTCTCACACCAAGCGGAGAAAGAAGAGCATATGCATTCTCTGCATGCTGACGGGCAAGTAGCTCTGTTGGAGCCATTAAGGCAACTTGCCCTCCATTTTGTATTACATAAAGAGAGGAGAGTAGGGCAACGAGCGTCTTTCCACTTCCAACATCACCTTGTAAAAGTCTATTCATTGGAGTTGGTCTACTTAAATCACTTCTTATTTCATTACATGCTTTAACTTGGTCTGTAGTAAGAGAGAAAGGAAGAAGGGAGATCATCTTCTTTTCTAAAGGAGATGAAGGTATATTCCTAATTGCATTAACTGGTCTTTCTCTTAAGATTTTTATCTCTAAAAGTAATAGCTCAGTAAATGCTAGTGTCTCTTTTGCTTTCTTTAAGTATTCTTCGTCGTCTGGAAAATGAATTTCCCTAAGAGCTGTATCTCTATCTAATAGAGAATACTTTTCTCTTAGAGAAGATGGTAATTCTTCTTCGATAGGAGATAGAAAGTCTAATGCATTTTTTATTGCCGAACGAAAGTCTTTTTGGCTAAGTGTTCCTGAAAGAGGGTAGAGAGGAAGTATTCTTCCTATACCACATTCTTCTTTAGTCTTTTTTACTTCAAAGGCACTAGATTGATAAACGCCATGTATTTTCTTTACTGTGCCATTTAAATACCATTGGCTATCGAGATAGAGCATTTTCTCTAAAAATGGGCGATTAAAGCACAACAACTCAACTTTCGTGTAGTTATCATCAATGGCAGTTACCTTTACAGTCCTCCCATTTTTTGATGCAAATGCCGAATGTGAAATAATTGTTATATGGCAATTAACAGAGCTATCCTCTTCTGTGATACTTGATATGTATCTTTCTTCTCTTCTGTCGTCATAGCCTCGTGGAATATAATTAACTAGGTCCTTTAGCGTACTTAGACCTAGTCTTTTAAATTCTTGGGACTTTTTTTGTCCGATACCGGGAAGTAGAGTTAGCTCATCTTTCATCTTTTAAAAAGGAATCCTCATGCAAAGGGAAGCTAAATAACCAACGAGGTAACGTGTCATAAAGTAAAAAACTATAACCAATACAAGAGAGATAATATTTACAGTTTTTTCACTTAATAGTCTTTTCCCTGCCATTTGTCTAACAAACTGAGTTACCCCTTCAGCTGCAGAGCCTACTGTATAAAAACCCATTCTTGTCTGTGGGTTGTTTGAAAAAGAGGCAATCGTTTTAAACACAAGAGAGAAAAACAGCACCCAAAAGAATATAGATAGTCCATATGCCCAAAATGCGTTAAGGAATATGTAGAGTACAGAAGATAGTGTTAAAGTTCCATATACTCCATAGAATTGGAAAATGCACTCAAAAATGTAGATGACGCCAATGGCAAAAATAGGGGAGTAATCCAATCGTCCTATTGTCGATTTCTTGCTTTTGAATACACTCAAATATGGATCAACGAGTCTTCCTAACCAGTAAACGAAGTTGTTTCTTTGTGGGTTGGAAATAAACCAAGAGAAGATTATCCTTACCCAAATAAGAAGCGAGTATGCATTTAGTACTCTTGCTAAGAAGAGCGATATTTTCATTAAAGTAGCGTTATAGAGCATTTTTACCTCCACTAGAAGAAAAGTTAATTAACCCAGACCTTTAAGACAACATCTAATTGTGTGAGTGTATTGTAGAGATTGCGTGAATAATTAACGCTATCTGTGCTTCTTAGCTGCAATTCCTCTCCTTCAATGCCTTCGATTGATAGATATACAGGGGTCTTTCCTTCATTTTGTATTAAAGTTTTCATCAATTCAGATAGATTACTTTTACTTATCTCTGTATTTTCCTTTAGCCTTATGTGGATACGCTGTACAGCTTCAGGTTGCAATTCTCTTGGAGAGAGAATATCTGAAATAATGAAGGAAACTTTGCCATCCTTTCTGTCAAAATGTCCTTTAAAACCGTAGATACCATCTACCTCTGTTCTGCCTCCTAATGTTTCATAAGATTTAGGGAATATTACAGCTTCAGTATCGCCATCATTAGTTTGAAGTGTTAAGAAAGATAGCTTTCCTCCAGTCTTTTTCGATACTAATGTTCTTTGAGCTATTACTTGAGCAATGAGTTGGGTGTCATTACCCCAACTAATAGTATCTAAATCAGAGAGATTTACAGTTACACATTCTTCAATCTCTTTTTTGTATGTATCTAATGGGTGACCGGAGATATAAAAACCTAAAAGTTCTTTCTCCATCTTTAACTTTTCAAGAGGAGGGAATGGAGGAACTTCTTTCATTTCGAATTTACTAATTTCACTATCATCTTCTCCAAAGAGAGAGAGTTGACCAAAAGCAGAGTGACTCTTTTGCTCTTTATCAAACTTCATAGCATCATCAAGGGACGCAAGAAGCGTTGCTCTATCTACACCTAATTCATCAAAACATCCAGCTTTAATAAGACATTCAAGAAGTCTTGAATTAAGAGAAGTTGAGCCTTGGCGTGATAAGAAATCCATAAAAGACTTATACTTGCCATTCTTTTCTCGCTCTTGAATTATGCTTTCTACAATTGTTCCTCCAACGTTTTTAATACCGGCCAAGCCGTAGATAATATCACCATTATCTACAGAGAATTGCTTTTCAGATCTGTTAATTGAAGGTGGAACAATTTTTATTCCATACTTTGGTGCTAGATTCAAGTATTCCTTGAATTTATCTGGGCTGTTCATTTCGTTAGTGAGGTTAGCTGCTAAGAACTCTGTGTTGTAGTTAGCTTTCAAAAATGCTGTTTGATAAGCAATAATTGAGTAAGCAACAGCATGAGACTTATTAAAACCATAGCCAGCAAAAGGTTCTAGAATATGGAATATTTCAGTAGCATGTTCTTTGGTAAAGCCTCTCTCAACAGCTCCTTTTATGAATTTCTCAAGTTCTGCTGCTAATGCTTCAACCTTCTTTTTACCCATGATTCTTCTGAGAATATCTGCTTCACCAAGCGTGTAGCCTGCTATTGCCTGAGCAACCTGCATAACCTGCTCTTGGTAGACAATTACGCCATAAGTTGTCTTCAAAATGGGCTCAAGACAAGGGTCTGGGTAGGTAATAGGTGTTCGACCCCATTTTGAATCGATGTATTTATCGATAAACTGCATTGGGCCTGGGCGATAAAGCGCATTCAAAGCGACAAGCTCTTCAATTGAATTAGGCTTAGCCTTTTTCAAAATGTCTTGCATGCCTGTCGATTCAAATTGGAAGACATAAGCACTGTCGCCACGACATAGCATATCGAAAGTATTCTTATCGGTAGTACTTATTTTGTTTAAATCAAAATCTGGTTCTCGGCGATGGATAAGGTCAACGGCATGCTTTAAGAGTGTAAGTGTCTTTAGGCCTAAGAAGTCCATCTTTACTAGTCCGCACTCTTCAATCTGAAGCATTGTGTATTGGCTAGCAAGTCCACCTGTCTTTTGATCAGGAACACATAAAGGTACATATCTATCCAAAGGCTCACGGCCAATAACAACACCTGCGGCGTGAAGGGATGTATGACGATTCAAGCCTTCAAGACGTATTGCCGTATCGAAGAGTTCTTCATATACTCCACCACGATCTCTTATCTCTTGTAATTTTGGTTCAGCCTTGAGCGCATCTGTTATATGTATCTTCTTAACGCCTGGTATTTCGTCTGGGACAAGAGCAGTAATCTTGTTTGATTCTTCAAAAGGAATATCGAGGACCCTACATACATCTTTTACAACAGCCTTTGGCTTAAGTGTTCCAAAGGTTACAATCTGACCAACAGAATCATGACCGTAATGCTCTGTTACGTAATCGATAACTTCTCCACGCCTCTCGAAACAGAAGTCGACATCGAAATCTGGGAGGGAAACTCTTTCTGGGTTTAAGAATCTTTCGAAGAGTAGATTGTACTTTATAGGGTCAACATCGGTGATGGTTGTTGTATAAGCAACAAGTGAACCAGCGCCACTACCACGTCCTGGTCCAACAGGGATATCATGGGTTTTTGCCCAGTGTATGTAGTCTCTTACAATTAAGAAGTAGGCAGGGAAGTCCATCTTTATGATGATATCTAATTCGTGTTGTAGTCGCTTTTTTAAGTTCTCTAGTTCTTCCCCTTCAGCGTTAGGATAGCGTTCTTTGAGGCCTTCATAGGAGAGAGCTGTTAGATATTCCGCATCACTTTTATACTCAGGCGGTATGCTACATTTTGGAAGAATAGGGCCTGGAAATTTTATTTCGAGATGGCATCTGTTAGCAATTTCGACTGTATTTTTTATAGCTTCAGGACACCAAGAGAAGAGGTCTTTCATCTCTTCTGGTGTTCTAAAATAGAAGACGCCTTCTTTGTATCTTAGTCTGTCTTTATCTGCCTTCTTTCTTTGGGTTCCAATGCATATTAAAGTGTCATGAGCATTCCAATCTTCTTTCTCTATGTAGTGAATATCGTTAGTACATACGAGAGGAACATCTAACTCTTTAGCAAGCTTAGGTAGTATATCTAGTACAATTTTATCTTCGTCTAAGCCATGGTCTTGTAGCTCTAGATAATATCTATCGCCAAAGACACTTTTAAACCAAAGAATTCTCTCTTTTGCCTTTTCAATATTATTGTTAATGACAAGGCGAGGAATCTCTCCAGCAAGACAAGCAGAGAGACAAATTAAATCTTCACTATGAGCTTTTAGAGATTCATCATCAATTCTAGGTTTATAATAATAGCCTTCTTTCCATGCAATAGAATTAAGCTCCATTAAGTTGTGGTAGCCTTTATCTGTCATGGCGATAAGAATTAAGTGGAAGTACTTTGAAGTACTATCCTTCACATGTCTGTCATAGGTATAGTAAAACTCACAGCCAACAAGTGGGTTAATGCCATTCTTTTTGCATTCTTTGTAAAATGTAACAGCTCCATACATATTGCCATGGTCTGTGATGGCTAATGCATCCATTCCTGTTTCTTTGCATTTTGCAATATAACGGCTGATGGAAGCTGCTCCATCAAGAAGGGAGAAGTCTGTGTGGTTATGTAAATGTACAAAATCGCTCAATTTTAAATTTCCTTACCAAGTCCACTTTCAAAAGGAGAAGGCGCTAATACTTTAGCATTTATGCTATTTACCATCTCTTCTAATATATAATTTAGCCTAACTTTTTGAAGTTTAGTAATGTTTGGTGTAACAGCATTAATAAATGTGTAAGCAATTTGCAAGAACTGGTTAAAATCCGATCCAGAGAGAGGAAAATGTAGTTGCATTAAGATGTTGTCTAAATCCTTTGAATAAACAATTCCCTGAAGAGGAAAGGTAATAGCGAGGTGAGGATTAAGCAGCGTCTCTTGTCCAGCTGACGCTGTGAAGGCAACAGCTACTGTATTCTCTACGTCATCAACATAAGATCCCTCTTCTTTGAAGTAAGAATAATCTGTTGAAGAAAGAGAAACTCTTACTCTTGTTATTAAGCCTCTGCTTGGCAGGGTTATTGAACCATTTTTCAAAGCATTCACAAGCTGAGAAAGAGGCGTCCATTTAGATTTAACAATCTTTTTTCTGAATGACCTAACTTCAGCATTAGCACCCAATGTGATTAGCGTGCCAGGAAGCGTTGTCATTGGCATAGTTGTTGCTATTGCTCCACCGATAGTTGCTCTACTAGTAAGCAAAGGAGACCCAAGAGCATCAATATTTTCTTTTAGAATAGGTGGAATAAAGTTTCTGTGGTTTTTGAGAATGTCAAAAAGAGAAACCATTGCTCCAACTTCAATCATTCTATCATTACGAGAAACTTTCTTTAGCTCTTCAATGTTATTCAAGCAAACAATTTCGGGGTTTGTCTCTCTTGAAGGATATGCCTTTTCTCTACTCATTATTGAAGTTCCGCCAGCCCAAATCTTTGCATTAGGGTAGCGAAGAGCTATTTGGCTATATTCAGATAAACTTACTGGAGTATGAATAGATGGAGAGTTAAGACCTTCGTACATTTCTCTTTCTCCTTATTTCCATCGCTTTCATTATGATGCTTACTTCATCATCACTTTCCATGCATGAACAGTGAACTGCACTTAGTAGTCTCTTTATTTCATCTGGTCTTGTTTCTCCAGAATTAAGAATAGACTCGAAGATAATTGAACGGGATGCATAGCAATCAGAACAAGGTTCGATGCTAAGTAGTTCATAGGCCTTACTTATATCTTTCATATTTCTTGTCTTTTGAAATTGGTCAAAAGTTGTTATCTCTTTTCCTCTTAGTTCAAAGGCCGGGACCATGCATGATAATTCTGCTTTCCCATCAATTAATACAGCGCAGAGTCCACACATCTTTCCTCTACAGTGAGAATTGACACTTTGTATGTCTAAGTTTTCCTGTAAAATCAGAGAAAGTGGTTTGTTTGAGTTAAGTGAGAGTGTCAAAGTCTTTCCATCTACAATGCAATCAATTTTCACTTATCTTTCCCTCCTTTGATAGAGTTTTCATTATTTCTTTAGCTCTCATTGGAGTAGATATTGAAGAATCCTCTCCAAGTGCTTGCCAAAGCGCCGATATATAAGCACTAGTTACGAGAGCTCTTGTTGTATTTTCTAAAGAAGAGTAGACGCTAACTTCTTTTCTCTCTGGCGTAAGCTTAACAGATATTGAGAAGTTGTCTACAAACCTTGCACCGAGAGATGAAAGCGTCTCGGTTGCTATTGTTTTAATTCTCTGAATAGAACTCTTTGTGTAAGGGAGAGCTAATGCCATATCGAGCCAAAGTTTTTTAGCACATGGACAGAGTGATGTTTTTGGTATAACAATTTCAGCAACAGCACTTCCAAAACCAGAATATTCAAATTCGCATGGATTGGTAAGATTCTGCGAGTTAAATTTCAAGTCGATAGGATCCTCTGTAGACTCTTCTGCCATAAGAGACGATAGCTTATTGGCAGCCTTCATAAGCTGTGTAAGGAACTGAGTATCGTAGCTTGAGAGCAAATTAGGACCACTATCTGGAGACTTTGAATAGTTTTCTAAGAAGAGAACAGGCTCCGATGAATTATTCTTTATGAAGTATTGAGAGATAATATCTTTCAACATT
This sequence comes from Spirochaetales bacterium UBA4629, assembly GCA_002406055.1. Classification (GTDB taxonomy): domain Bacteria; phylum Spirochaetota; class Spirochaetia; order Sphaerochaetales; family Sphaerochaetaceae; genus Ornithospirochaeta. The sequence continues at coordinate 32,426 of DHMZ01000117.1, read as the reverse complement.
CTATCTGTTGTGATTGATTGAGGAATTGTACCAGAGATAGTTATGTTCTTTTTTAGCGTATATGATATCTGAGCCTGAGCTTGGCTTTCTTTTGCATAGGAGGTTGAAAAACCAGCAATAGAAAGAACAGAAGAGAGGCCAATACCATATAAATAGCCTTGAAGACCAAATTCTCCAGAATGTAGGGAAGAAGATGACCACTTTCTTTCATAGTCTGAGACAGATGCAATATTCTTCAACTTATTGTTTAAATCAGTTAGGTCATGCTTAGGCGCCCAATCTGTGAACTTTGTAGTGTCTTTATTGACATTCAATAGGTATTTAAGAGGTGTTGTTTGGGCTTTCTTTGCAAGTCTTGAAATATGCAATGCTTGGCTAGATGTTGTAAAGGAATAGATAGATGCACCAGCAAAAAGTGTTGGCATATTTGGACTACTTTCTGTTCTTATTAAGGCCTTAAAAGAATCAAGAGAGTATTTTGGTATTATTCCCGCAATTATTTGCCTCTGTACCTCTTTGCCATTAATTGCATATGCACCTTGATCTATAGTTACAGTTACTTCTTCATGCTTTGGCCTATTTTCTTCGTCTACCCACGTTGTTAGTTGATAGTTAAGCTTTGTTCTTCGGCCTTTTGCTTCAACTCGCATTTCGCATACAAGCTTTGTTTTTTCACAAGCTATGGCAGTAAAAGCACCAAATAAGGCAGGGGTGAACAAGAATTCATCATAGCGAGAAAGATATTTTTCTGTATGTATTGTTATGTCTTCAGGGTTTGTTTGTGTTGCGCTTGAGATAGCACTCTTAACAAGCTCTGGCCACTGAGTAGGACACTGCGTATGAAATTGTTCGTTGTTATCAATCCACGAAGAGACTTCATAGCGAACATATGAAACAATTTCGTCTGAATCGACACTGAATGAGCTCTCAACTTTTCTTAGACTTTGCTTTTCCTTCTCTGTTGCGCCTTCATCGTCCAAGCCCCAAGAGAAGAATAATGGCGAAGGAATAGTTGCATCTTCCCCTAAATCAACAGTCATAGGAGTAGAGATGACCTTAATCTTTTCAAGCATTAGTTCTGTGCTTTCGTAGTCTGGGCCAAAGAGTACAAGTAGTGGTTGTCCCTTATATGAAATAAAGTTATCTGCAAGAAGTGGAATCTTTGTTCCCATGACATAAAGAGCATTCTCTCCAGGAATGTCCTGTGCTCTTAAAAGGAGGAATCTTGAGTCAAGCTCAGGGAGTTCAAAGCCGTCTAGTCTTTGGTTTCCCTCTTGTGCTCTTAGTACGATACCACAACGCATGTTGTATCTAGAAAAAGTCTTGCGTTCTGCCATAAAAACAAGATAACACTTCTTTTTATCTTAGTTCAATAAAAGAAGAAGCAGAGAGTGTGCTATACTGTATGTATGGATGTAAAAGAAGAAATAAAAGAACTAACTGAAAAACTGACAGTTTATCAAGATACATATTATAAAAAGGGAGTATCTCTTGTATCAGACCAGGAGTACGACAGGCTTACAGACCGCCTTATAGAATTGGAAAAAAAATATCCAGAATATGCTTTACCTTCTAGCCCAACTAGAAGAGTTGGCTCAGATTTAACAAATGATTTTCCTGAGGTAAGGCATACTATTCCTGTTCTTTCTCTCGATAAAGCATACTCAAAGGATGAAGTTTTATCTTTCTTCTCTCGTTCTATTGAAAAAGAGGGAGGAGAATTAAGCTTTGTTGCTGAAGAGAAGATAGATGGAATATCTATGGTTCTTTATTACGAGGATGGCCTTCTTGTAAGAGCCGTAACAAGAGGAAATGGAGAAGTTGGCAACGATGTTACACCTAACATTGTTACAATAAAGACAATTCCATTAGTTTTGCCAGAAAGTATTGATTTAGCTGTTAGAGGAGAAGTTTATCTTCCTAAAAAAGAATTTGAGAGAGTAAATAGCACACTCCCGGAAGATGAAAAGGCAGCAAATCCACGTAACCTTGCAGCCGGAACAGTAAGAAGACAAAAGTCTAGTGAAGCTAGCCGTGTTCCTTTGAACATGTATTGCTATGAGGGCTTTTGGAGTGATAAAAGCAAAACCCCAAAAGATCATTTGCACATATTAAAAAAACTTAAAGACCTAGGCTTCAGAATTAATCCAGATTTTGGCTTTATTGCTTCAACAAGACAAGAGGCAGAGGCAAAGCTAAAAGATGCACACCTAGAAGAAGGTCGGCCATATAGCTTTAACGAACTAAGTTCTTATATTGGCGATATGACAAAAAGACGAGGAGAATTGGATCATGAAATAGATGGACTCGTCTTTAAGATTAACGAACTTGATGTTAGAGAACGTTTTGGCTATACAGTACATCATCCTCGTTGGGCAATTGCCTACAAATTTGAATCTCCGCACTCTCAGTCTGTTCTTCTCTCTGTTACATGCCAAGTTGGAAGAACAGGGCGTATTACTCCTGTTGCAGAGATAGAGCCTGTTCACTTAGGGGGCTCAACGATTAAGAGAGCAACACTCCATAACCAAGAGTATATCGATGAATTAGAGCTTGCTATTGGCGATACTATCTCAATAACAAAGAGGGGAGATGTCATTCCTGCTGTAGAAGAAGTGATAGAGAAAAATGAGAAAGGAAATACCACTTATCATATTCCTCTCACTTGTCCATGTTGTGGCAGTCATCTTGAAAAAAGAGGCGCGCATCTATTCTGTCCTAATTATGATTGCCCAGATCAAAGAAAAGGGCGGCTTATATTCTTTTCTTCTCGCGACCAAATGGACATAGAGACCCTTGGCCCAAAGACAATTGAAATTCTGTATAACATTGGTCTATTGAAAGATGTAGAAGATATATATAGTGCTGACTACGAAAAGGCGATTGGTGAAGTCGGTATTGGAGAAAAGACGATATCTCAAATTATTAAAAGCGTAGAAAAGTCAAAAGAGCAACCATATAAAACGGTACTTGCAAGTCTTGGTATTCCTGAAATTGGAAAGAAGAGCGCTGAGATTTTGATTAATGGTGGCTTTGATTCTATCGATAAGTTTATAGATGCTTCTCTTAGTGACAATAAAGATGCCTTCCTTTCTATTAAGGGAGTCGGAGAGGAAACTGCCTTGAGTATAATAAATGCATTCAAGGATAAAAACTTTATGAAGACATTATATGCCTTAAGAGATGCAGGGCTTCATTTTTCTTTATCGATGGATAAAAAAGATGACGAAAATCTTGAGCAAATTTTTGCGGGTCAAGTCTGGTGCGTTACAGGTAGTTTTGAAAACTACAACCCAAGAAGTAAGGCCCTTGAAGAAATAGAAAAGCGAGGTGGAAGAACAGTTAGTTCTGTTACTAGTAAAACAACACACCTTCTAAGTGGAAAAGGCGGTGGCTCAAAGCGAGCTGATGCAATGAAGTATGGCGTAAAAATTGTCGATGAAAATGAATTTATCTCAATGCTTGGAAAGAAAGTAGAGAAAAAAGAAGAAGACCAACAAGGATACTTTTTTTGATTAATTTTTAAAAAATGTATTGGCTTAGTTCTTATCAATACTTATTCTTTGGATAAATCTTTTTATAAGGAGAATGGCTATGAATGAACTTGCACTTGAGCTAAATGAAAGCTTAAAAAAATCTTGTGCGTATGACCTGTTATCAAAAAGAGGAAAGGGTATTTACTTTCCTAAAGGAATTGTTGCTCAGGCGGCAGAAGCGACAGAGAGTGCCAAAAGATATAACGCTACAGTTGGCCTTGCAACAGACAAGGGAGAGCCATTCTGCTTAAGTGATATCTATTTAAACTTTGTTCCGGGATCTCTCAGAAAGAAGGAAATCTTCTCTTATGCTCCTGGTGGAGGGGATAAAGAGTTAAGAAAACTTTGGAAAGAAGAGATGATAAGAAAGAATCCAACACTAAAAAATAAGCTCTTTAGTGGCTCGACTGTTACTGCTGGACTTACACACTCTATCTCTCTTTTAGCTTTTCTTTTTGTAGATGAAGGCGATGAGATTGTTTGCCCAGATCTCTTTTGGGATAACTATGAGTTAATCTTTGAGAACTACGGTGGTGGAAAGTTAAAAAAGTTCCCTTGCTTTAAGAATGGTTCTTTTAATGTGGAGGCAATGGAAAAAGCTCTAAGAGAGACAAAAGGTAATACTGCTAGAATAATCTTAAATTTCCCAAATAACCCAACTGGGTACACTCCTTCAAAAGAAGAAGCAAAGCAAATTGTGGACGCAATAGTAAGAGTAGCAAGCGAAGGCAAAAAAATTCTTGTTATATCTGATGACGCTTACTATGGCCTCTTTTATGAAGAAGAAACAGAAAAGGAATCTCTCTTCTCCTTCTTATGCGATGCCCATGAAAATATCCTTGCAGTCAAAGGCGATGCTGCAACAAAGGAAGAGATGGTTTGGGGCTTTAGAATTGGATTTTTGACCTATGGCTCAAAGTCACTAGATAAGGAAGGTCTTGATGCTTTGGAGAAGAAGACTCTTGGTGCGATAAGATGCACTGTTTCTAATTGTGATCGTCCAGGTCAAAGCCTCTTATTAAAGGCTATGAAGGATGGCAAGAATTACAATAGAGACAAAGAGTATCTTTTTAGCAAGATGAGCGAAAGATACTTAATGACAAAGAAGGCAGTAGAAAAACACAAAGACAGTACTCTACTTACTCCATATCCATTTAATTCTGGATATTTTATGGCTTTCGATACTAATGGAAGAGATGCAGAAAGCCTTAGATTGTATTTACTAGAAAAATATGCAATTGGAACAATAAATATTATGGGACATAGCCTACGTTTGGCTTATTGCTCTGTTGAAAAAGAGATGATTGAAGATCTAATAGATATGGTCTATAAAGGTGCAGAGGAAATATGGAGTTAGATACCAAGCTTTATTTAGTAGATGAGAATGGCGAAAAGTTTATGGGAATTGGAGTTTTGTGGCTTCTTGAAGAGGTTGGTAAAGGACAATCTCTTAGAAGTGCAAGCAAAAGTATGAACCTTTCGTATTCTAAGGCCTATAATATGATAGTAAAGCTTGAAAAGACTGTAGGTAGAGCCTTTGTAGAGCGCAAAAGGGGTGGAATAAATAGGGAAGGAGTCGTTCTAACTGATTTTGCGCGCTCTTACATGGAACTATATAAAGAATTCCAAAGTAAAGCAAAAGCTGCTGCTAAAAAAGAATATGAAGAATACAAGCAAAAACTATCTCATCTGATGGAGGATACAAGTTGTGAACAAGCAAGTATTTAAAATTGAAACAATTGGAGAGGCAAAGATTTTATCTCCTATTCAAATGTCTATTAATGAGGGAGATGGACTAGCTGACTATGTAGAAGATAGCGATAAAATTTATTTGAACATAGACCATAAGGGTAGAAAAAACGAAGAGGAAGAAGAAGTTTTAGAACTTGCTGGTCCAAGAAAGAAGATCTACTTCAATCCAAGTAGGGTACATGTAGCTATCTGTACTTGCGGTGGAATATGTCCAGGTTTAAATAACGTTATAAGAAGCGTTGTTAGATGTTTTTGGTACAGATATGGTGTAAGAAGAATTTCTGGCGTGCCCTTTGGCTATTTAGGCCTTCTTGCTGATTCACCATGGCCAATGATTGAGCTTAATCCAGATATTGTTGACGACATTCAAGAGAAGGGAGGAACAATACTTGGCTCAGCTAGAGGCGGCGGAAAAGAAGTTGTTCAAATTGTTGATACTCTTGAGCGTCAGAATATAAACATTCTTATTACTATTGGTGGTGATGGTACCCTTCGTGGTGCTTACGATATAGGTGAGGAGATAAAGAAAAGAGGACTTAAGATAGCTGTCGTTGGCGTTCCTAAGACGATAGATAATGACCTCTCTTTTATTGATACTTCTTTTGGTTTTGATACTGCTGTTGCTTCTGCTGTTCCTGCTGTTAGGGGTGCGCATGTTGAAGCTAAGAGTGCCTATAATGGAATAGGACTTGTAAAGGTTATGGGTAGAGAGTCTGGCTTTATTGCTGCTCACACTTCGCTTGCTCAGAGCGATGTTAACTTCTGTCTTATTCCTGAGAATCCATTTGATCTAGAGGGTCCTAATGGCCTATTAAACAATCTAAAAAAGAGAATGTTAGATCGAGGTCATGCAGTAATTCTTGTTGCAGAAGGTGCAGGTACAAACCTCATTCCTCCAACAGGAGAGAAAGATGCTGGAGGAAATATAAAGTACCAAGATATTGGAGTTTTTCTAAAAGATAAGATTAAGGAATACTTTAAGAATGAGGGAATCCCTGTTTCTATAAAATATATAGATCCTTCATACATTATTAGAAGTACGCCAGCTAACAGCTATGATTCAATTTATTGCGCACGTTTAGGCGCTCATGCTGTACATGCTGCTATGGCAGGAAAGACTCAATGTATTGCCTCTTCCGTTAACAACCGATTTGTCTATCTTCCAATTAAGGCAGCAGTTGCAAAGCGTAACCATGTAAATACAGAAGGTGCACTCTGGCGTGATGTCTTGGAAAACACAAGGCAGCCTAGTTCCATGAAAAACTAAAGGGGAGATAATGGCAAAGGATAAGAGCCTTAATATTACGCTAAAAGAATTCGATAAATACGTTCTATCAGCTTCAGCTATTTTTTCAGTAATGCCACTAAGAGTAAGGGCAATACTTAGTGGTCTTACTGAGGATGAAAAGAAGGATTTAGAGTACTATGCTAATATTGAAGATGGCGTAATTGAGAGGTGGCTTCTTGTTCCAGATATTATTCCTCTTGGAGTATTGAGGTATGTCATAGAACGTTCTTTTGGGCTTATTCCTCATGTCCTTGATCCTTATTTCTTTCTACCGACGGATGATAGCTATGAGTTATTTCCAACGCTAGATAAAATGCTTGGTTATTTTGGTTCTCTGTTTTCTCTTGCAGATTATGATTATGAAGACAAATTAAAAGAAGTTGCCTTTTATTCTCCCAATTTTATTCCATCAATTCTTGAATCTTCTTTCATAAGACATAAACAAGACTATGGTGAAATGCAAAGAATAATTGCAGATGAGATAGCTGATTTAAGAAAGAACGGGGTTGAGGTTGATGGCAAAATAGTAAAGTTTGAAAATCTTGTTGGCGAAATGTCTCTATTATCAGGAAAAACAAAGACAAAAGATTTTGATTGGTCTAATGCTTTGGATCCTGAAAATGAATTAAGAGATATTCTTGCTCCGGAAAATAAAAAGATTCCTCCTATAGAAAAAAGACATAAAAACTTTAGAAGCACAATAAAAGAAGGAAGACGTGGGAAATCAATGCCTATTACAAAACAGCTTTTATTTGAAGAGTATAATGAAGGCGAGCTTGCGTTTGAGTTTGAGATAACATCTCCTAAAGATATTTCTGAGCTTTTGGATGAAGGTTATATTACAAGTGGAGATTACTTAGAATCTGTTAATTATGTTTTAAAAACTATGAAAGCAGATTGCATCTATAAAAAAGGCTATGATCTTTTTGGCTCCGATGTTAATAACTACCATGATTTTATTCTTGAACTTCATAATGAACATAGGGAGGTAACTTTGCAAATTGCAAAGATGATGGGCTGGAGAGAGCCTTTCTTAGATTTAAAGAAGGTACTGAGATGAGGATTTTGGTTTATGGGTCTATTAATATAGACTTGAATTTTTCTTTGGATCACATAGTTAAACCAGGTGAAACAATTTCTTCTACAGGCTTAAGAAAAAGTGCAGGTGGAAAAGGGGCTAATCAAGCGGCGAGTTTAAGTAAGGCCCTTGGAGAAAAGAATAAAGTAGTGCTTGCAGCAAAAACAGGAGACGAGGCAAATTGGATTGTTAAAAAGCTAGCATCTTTTGGAGTAGATACTTCACTTGTTTCTTTATCAGATAAAGGTAGTGGTCAAGCAATTATTCAAATAGATAAGAATGGAGAAAACTCCATTGTTTTATATGGAGGTGGCAATCAAGATATAAGAGAAGATGAGATAGAAAGAGTATTTTCTTTGTTCTCTTCTTCTGATTGGCTTGTTATTAATGCAGAGATTAACAATCTCGATTTGATATTTAAAAAGGCTGTGGAAAAGGGGATGAAGGTTGTTGTAAATCCATCTCCTCTTACAGATGAAATACTCGCTCTTCCTTTAGATGAGGCATATCTTCTTATCTTTAATGAGATTGAAGGAAGTGCTCTCTGTTCTTCTGAAGAGAAAGATCCCCAAAAAATACTGAATGCTTTAGAAGAAAAGTATAAAGATGTGAGACTTGTTTTAACACTTGGAGAAAAGGGATCGTACTATCGCTACAAAGGAGAAGAGTATCATAATGATATTTTTCCTGTTAAAGCTATCGACACAGTAGGCGCTGGCGATACATTTTTGGGATATTTTGTTGCTTCGCTCATCTTAGGATATGGTGCAAAGGAAAGCTTAAGAAGAGCGAGTTTTGCTTCCTCTCTTTCGGTTCAAAAGAAGGGGGCTATGGATTCAGTTCCAACTAAAGAAGAATTTGACAAACTCTACAAATAATAATAAAAAGCAACAAAAAGCCCTATAAATGTTTTTGACGATTATTTTTTTT